>JAIYEB010000332.1 GCA_027487195.1 Hyphomicrobiales bacterium
AGCGCGTCTTGACCGATGAAGCATCGACCATGATCGGCGAGTATTGCTCCAGGCTTTGCATGCTCGAGGGTTTTGCCGGTCATGCCGAGCAGGCCAACATTCGGGTGCGCCGCTATGGCCGCAAGAACGTGCCCTACGCGACGGCCGCAGAGTAGGTTTGATGTTTGGTCGACTTCAAGAACCTGCCCGAAGTTTTTGATAAATCATCTAAATCGCAAACGGTGCGGCGTGGCTTGCAATCGCGCCGGCTGTTGTGATCCAGATCCTGTCGCGCTGATCCGCAATGTGGCGAAGCGCACGGCGCAATTCGCGCAGGCGATAGGGCTGGCCGACGATGTAGGGATGCAGCGCAATGCCCATGACCAATGGCATTGTCCTGGACTGGTCCAGCATCTCGTCGAAGTTGCCAATGATCATGTCGGCAAACTCAGCCGCACTGTCCTTTCGGCCAACGATGGCCGGGATGTCGTTTAACTCCTGCGGATAGGGCACCGAGAGAATGCCGCGCCCCGATCGCGTGGCAAAGCGGATCGGTTGATCATCCTGGCACCAGTCAAGCAGGTAGCTGTAGCCCGCCTCATCGAGAAGGTCAGGCGTGATGCGGCTTTGCGAAATCCATGGCCCAAGCCATCCCCTCGGCGCTTTGCCTTCAGCTTCGGTCAGGATCGAAGTTGCCTCTTCGATCAGGCGGCGCTCTTCAGCCTCCGGCAGGACACCCTGTCGCTCGGAATTTGTCCGGCCATGCCCAGCGATTTCGTCGCCACGTTGGCGAAGGCGGGCCATCACATCGGGGCAATAGCCGTAGATGGCGCTGTTCACGAGCGCAGTCGTCGGGAAGTTGAGTTGATCGAACAGGTCAATCAGCCGCCACACCCCAACGCGGTTGCCATAGTCGCGCCAGGCAAAGTTCAGCACATCAGGTTGCGGGCCGCCTGGCGCCAGTTCTGCCCCAAGTCCTTCGCCAAAGGCAAAATGCTCGAGATTGAGCCCGAGATAGACCGCAAGCCTGGTGCCATTGGGCCAGACATAATCCGGGCGCGATCCAATGGAACTGTAGCTGTATCGGCCATGGCCGGGGAGCGATGAAGGATGGTTGGCCCGGTTTGGATTGCTCATGGTCTGGTGCGTTGTGTTCTGGATTGGCTGCAAACCATTTGGGTTGAGGAGCAATTATCTGACAAGCCCGGATATCAGGCAGCTTCTAGCGGAAACCCTGCAACGCGCCGGCGCTTCAGCAAGTGTGGCATTCCCGGGGCGGGGTGATCCGACTTTCGTTTAAGCCGTAACGAGTTCAGATCGATAGAGGAATGACACATGCGACAGCTGCTTCTTGCGCTCCTGCTTTTGCCCATTGGCGCCGCCCAGGCGTCGACCCTGAAAGGGGACGATATCCGCTCGGACATCGTCGGCCGCACTGTGTTTCTTGCTGCCCCCTTTGGCGGTGAGTTTCCGCTCAACTATCGCCCCAACGGCGTTGTCGATGGTGATGGAGAAGCGCTTGGTCTTGGTCGCTGGATCGCGCCGCGCGACAAGGGGCGTTGGTGGGTCCGTGAGAACCGCCTCTGCCAGCAGTTCGAGACCTGGTACAATGGTGCGCCCATGTGCTTTGAGTTGACCCGCACCGGGCCGCAGCGGCTGCGCTGGGTGCGCGACAACGGCGAGACCGGTGCCGCCCGCATCGGCGCGCCGGTGAATTGATATGAACCAGATGCTGACACGTCGTGCTTTGGTCGTTGGCGCGGGCTCCCTTGCCCTCGCTGGCTGCGCCACCCGCCCGTCTTCGCCTTCGGGCCAGACCTTGCCCATCACCCTCGTTGATGCCTTCATCGGCCGGACGATCGGCACGGGCGTGTTCCGCGTGCCGCTTGCAGGTGTTGAGCGGCGCTTCCGCGCTGATCTGGTAGGAACTGCAACGCGCAACAGCCTCACGGTTGTTGAGGACTTCTTCTTTGAAGATGGCGAGACAGACCGTCTGACCTGGCGCTTCCAGCGTGCAGGTGCCGGACGCTGGACCGGCCAGCGTGAAGACACTGTCGGGCCTGCAAAAGTGACAGAGGATGGGCGCGAGGTGCGCCTCGAATACACAGCCGATGTCCGCTCGCGCGGAACCACGACCAGGCTCGAGTTTGCCGATGTGATTTACCGCCGGGCCGATGGCGTCGTGATCAATGAAGCCGTTGTCATGTCGAGCGGCATAGCCATTGGCTCGGTGCTGTTCGAGCTGCGCAAGGCGTAAGGAAGCCGCAAGCCGATCAAAAGGTCTGAAGCCGCAGGCTATGCGGCTTTCTTGCCGTGATGGCTGTGGAGCTTTGCGCCAAGCACGCGACGGATCTCGTTGAACTCCGGGCTGGACACATCCCGCGGGCGCGACAGCGCCAACGGGTTGTCGCTCTCGATGCGTCCTGGGCCGGGGCTCATCACAACGATACGATCGGACAGGAAGATCGCTTCCTCGATCGAGTGCGTGACGAACACGACGGTTAGCCCCGTGCGCTGCCAGATCTCGAGAAGCTCATCCTGCAGCCGCTCGCGCGTCATGGCATCGAGCGCGCCGAACGGCTCGTCCATCAAGACAACCTCAGCATCATTCGCCAGAACCCGCGCAATCGCGACGCGCTGCTTCATGCCGCCCGAGAGTTGGTGGGGGTAGGCGTTTGCGAACTTTGTCAGGCCAACAAGTTCGATGAAGCGGTCAACCGTATCCTTGACGGTCGTGCGGGGAAGGCCGCGCGCGTTTGGCCCAAACGCAATGTTCTCGCGCACCGAGAGCCAGGGAAACAGCGCGTAATCCTGAAACACCATTCCCCGCGTTGGGTCTGGAGCGCTGACAGCCTTGCCCCACATCAAGGCTTCGCCCGATGTTGGTGTCTCAAAGCCAGCGATAATGCGCAGCAAGGTCGACTTGCCGCAGCCAGACGCACCAATCAGGCAAACAAACTCGCCCTTGCTGATCGAAAGGTTGGTTTCAGCAAGGGCATGGATCGTCTGGTCCTTCAGTTCAAAGCGCTTGGTGACCTGGCGAACATCAATGATCGGGTTCGGGCTAGCCATTGTGTTGCGGGCTCCAGGCGAGAAGGCGGTTACCGATCATGACGACGATCCGGTCTGAGATGTAGCCGGCAATGCCAATGACGATCATGCCGCAGATAACGAGTTCGGTGCGGGACAGGGTGCGCGCATCCATAATGACCGCGCCAAGCCCTTGCGGCACGCCGGTCATTTCGCCAACGACGATCACGAACCATGCAAGCCCAAGACCGAGCCTGAGGCCCGTGAAGATCGAGGGAAGGGCCGCTGGCAGAACCACCTTGAAGAACTGGGCGTTGCCCGTGCAGCCCAGCATCGAGGCCGCCTCAAACAGCTTGGGATCAACCGAGCGCACACCAAAGATCGTGTTGAGCAGGATTGGATAGAATGCGCCAAGGAACACCAGCGCAAAGGCCGAGCGCGGACCAAGACCAAACAGGATCATCGACAAGGGCAGCCAGGCCGTGACCGGAATTGGCCGCATGATCTGCAGGAACGGATCAAGCAGCATGCGCACGGCCGGGATGCGCCCGATCATCAATCCGATGGGAAGCGCAACCGCAGCAGCGAGCAGGAAGCCGCCATAGACGCGCCCCATCGATGCCAGGAGGTGAATGTGGAGCGTGGCCGAGAACGCATCATCAACAATGCCGCCAACGGCAAAGTCGACCATCATTTCGGCAACATCGTAGGGCTTGGGAATAAGGCGGGTCCAGCGTAGGCTCGTTGCCACTTGCCAGAACGCCAGCAGCAGCGCTGGCACGATCAGCGAAAGCGTCAGAGGCTTCAGCCTTGTCCAGAGGCTGTCAGGTTTCTTGCCTGACGCCGATTCCGGCAAGGCGCCCGTATCGATCACCGTCATTTCTTGTCCTGGGCTGGAGCGTTGGGCATTAGGCACCCCGCCGATGGTTACTGGCCAACAGCGGGGGCTTCGGGCGCGGTTCAGGCGCCAACTTCGCGCGAGAAGCGCGGATTGAGGAAGGTCTCGAAGTTCGGGAGCTGGCGGATCTGGCGCATTTCCAGCATCTGCTGCGCGTAGGTCCGGGCCTGACGCAACACCGTCTCATCGAGGTTCCAGGCGTACTGCACATTGTCAGCAGCAAGCGCATGATCAACGGCTGCACGGTTTGCACCAAGGCGTTGAACTGTTGCCTCGGCAACGGCTGTCTTGTTGGCGTTCATGAACTCGACCGCCTGGCGGTGGATGCGCATCATGGTGCGAACCAGATCCGGGTCGGTCCGTGTCGTGTCCTCATGGGTTGTCATGACCATGTTGAGCCC
>JAIYEB010000012.1 GCA_027487195.1 Hyphomicrobiales bacterium
TCCGGTGACATCATCGCCGAGATCGAGACCGACAAGGCCACGATGGAAGTCGAGGCGGTTGATGAGGGCGTGCTTGGCAAGATCCTTGTCGAGGCCGGCACTTCAGACGTTGCCGTCAACACGCCCATCGCGGTGCTCGTTGCCGACGGCGAAAGCGTGTCTGCCGCCGCACCGGCCGCACCGGCCGCACCGGCCGCAACGCCGGTTGCAGCCCCGGCACCTGTCGCAGCGCCAGCGATTGCAAGCGCGCCTCAGGCAGCGCCTGCCTCAGCTGCGCTGACGCAGGAGTTTCCCGGCGCGGAGATGGTGCCAACCACGGTTCGCGAAGCGCTTCGCGATGCCATGGCGGAAGAAATGCGTCGCGATGCGCGCGTGTTCGTCATGGGTGAAGAGGTCGCCGAGTATCAAGGCGCGTACAAGATCACCCAGGGGTTGCTGCAGGAGTTTGGTCCCCAGCGCGTGATCGATACGCCCATTACCGAGCATGGTTTTGCCGGGATTGGCGCAGGCGCCGCGATGGCTGGCCTTCGTCCCGTGATCGAGTTCATGACCATGAACTTTGCCATGCAGGCAATCGACCACATCATCAACTCATCGGCCAAGACGCTCTACATGTCCGGCGGGCAGGTGAAGAACCCGATCGTGTTTCGCGGTCCCAACGGCGCTGCAGCCCGCGTTGCGGCCCAGCACAGCCAGGATTACTCGAGCTGGTACAGCCACATCCCTGGCCTGAAGGTGGTTGCGCCCTACACGGCGGCGGATGCCAAGGGCCTTTTGAAAGCTGCGATCCGGGATGAAAACCCCGTCGTATTCCTCGAAAACGAGATCCTCTACGGCCAGACCTTCGATGTGCCCAAGGTCGATGATCTGATCATCCCCATTGGCAAGGCAAGGCTTCATCGCGCCGGGACGGATGTGACGCTCGTCGCCTGGTCGATTGGCATGACCTATGCGGTCAAGGCCGCAGCGGAGCTGGAAAAAGAGGGTATTTCGGCAGAGGTGATCGATCTCCGCACGCTTCGCCCGATGGACACGGACGCGATTGTTCAATCCGTCATGAAGACCAAGCGCTGCGTCGTGGTTGAAGAGGGCTGGCAGCAGTCGGGCGTCGCCTCCGAGATTTCGGCGCGCCTGATGGAGCGGGCGTTTGACTGGCTCGATGCGCCGGTTCAGCGCGTGTCAGGCAAGGATGTGCCGATGCCCTACGCCGCAAACCTTGAAAAGCTTGCACTGCCGAATGTTGGTGAGGTGGTCGCGGCCGTAAAGGCCGTGATGTATCGGTGAGTGCGATGCCAAAGGCGGTCGAACTCACCGTTCCCCCCGATGCCATGGACAAGGGTGGCACCGAGGTGCTGCGCTGCTTTGTGGTCGATGGAGGCTTGTCCATCTCGTTTACGGCAGCGTTCAAGGACCCGGCCATGTGGGGCATGCTGCTTGTCGACGTCGCACGCCACGCGGCCCGCGCCTATGAGCGCGAAGGTGTCATGACCAGCGAGCAATCGCTTGATGCCATCAAACAGCTTTTTGACGCCGAATGGGACCGCCCAAGCGATCCTGGCAGCACGGACACGGTGAACTGATATGCCAACGAACATTCTGATGCCGGCCCTGTCTCCGACCATGGAAAAGGGCAACCTTGCCAAGTGGCTCAAGAAAGAGGGCGACAGGGTCAAGTCCGGCGACGTGATTGCCGAGATCGAGACCGACAAGGCGACCATGGAGGTCGAGGCGGTTGATGAGGGCGTGCTGGCGCGGATCGTTGTCGCTGCCGGCACGGCCGATGTGGCGGTCAATGCCGTGATTGCGGTTTTGGCGGGCGAGGGGGAAGATGCCTCAACCGCCGCCGCCCCGGCACCTCAACCCAAGGCCGCAGCGCCCGCTGCCGCACCTGCGGCAGCATCGCCTGTTGCGGTTGCTCCCGTGGCAGTGGCCCCTGCGGCCCCCGCGCCAGCAGCGCCATCTGGCGCGCGTGCCATTGCCTCGCCGCTTGCGCGGCGCATGGCGAGAGATGCCGGTCTTGATCTGACGCGCATTGCCGGGACAGGCCCGCATGGCCGTGTGATCGAGCGCGACGTGAAGGCAGCGATAGCCGCCGGTCCGCAAGCCGCAGCGCCTGTGGCAGCAGCCGCAGCACTGCCCGCGCCAAAGGCTGCTCCGGTTGCCTCCATGTCAGACGAGCAGGTGAAGAAGCTGTTCCAGCCTGGCTCCTATACCGAGGTGCCGCACGATGGCATGCGCAAGACGATTGCGCGCCGGTTGCTGGAATCAAAGACAACGATCCCGCATTTCTATCTCACTATCGATTGCGAGCTTGATGCGCTCCTCGCGCTGCGCACGCAGCTTAACGATGCCGCGCCTAAGGACAAAGACGGCAAGCCTGCCTACAAGCTCTCGGTCAACGACATGGTGATCAAGGCGCTTGCGCTGGCATTGCGCGCCGTACCCGATGCCAACGTTTCGTGGACGGACAGCGCCATGCTGAAGCATGCCCACGCCGATGTGGGCGTTGCCGTGTCGATCCCCGGCGGGCTCATCACGCCGGTCATTCGCGACGCCTGCCACAAGACATTGTCGGTCATCTCAAACGAGATGAAGGACCTTGCTGCGCGGGCGAAGGCTAGAAAGTTGAAGCCTGAAGAATATCAGGGCGGTACATCTGCGGTCTCAAACCTTGGCATGTTCGGCATCAAGGACTTTGCTGCTGTCATCAATCCGCCGCACGCGACCATCCTGGCGGTGGGCGCGGGCGAACAGCGTGCCGTCGTCAAGGCCGGCCAGCTCGCAGTTGCAACGGTGATGTCAGTGACGCTTTCGACCGACCATCGCGCGGTTGATGGCGCGCTTGGCGCCGAGCTTTTGTCCTCATTCCGGGGCTACATCGAGAAGCCCATGGGTATGCTGGTGTAAGGCCGGATAGCCCGACGTGCACGCACACCATATAGTAGAGGCACACGAGGAGACCCGAAATGGCCGCTGACGATATGATTGTTCCGATGCTGCGCGAAATGCGGGTGGAATTGAACAAGCGCTTCGATCAGGTTGAGCAGCGGCTCGAAAAGGTCGAGCGAGCGCAGACCGCGTTCAGACACGCCATTCAAGGAATTATGCTCTCGAATGCAACGACGAACGGAGAGTTCTAGACAATGATCGAACGCCTCGAAGAGCGTGTTGTCGCGATCGAAAAGCGCGAGAAGGCTTAATGTCTATCACGCATTTAACCTGCCATCGCACGGTTGATGGTTCGCCTGGTGCCGAGCTTCTCTCCTCATTCCGGAGCTACATCGAAAAGCCCCCGGGGGTGCTGGTGTGATGCACACAACCGGGCGCTCCGTGAGCGCTCGCAACGAGAGCCTGTCCGCCGTCACAACCCATTCCTGAACGCTTGAGCCAAAGTCCCATGTCCCAGTACGACGTTTTGATCATCGGTGGTGGCCCTGGCGGCTACGTCACCGCCATTCGCGCGGCCCAGCTTGGCATGAAGACAGCCGTCATCGAGCGGGAGCATCTCGGCGGCATCTGTCTCAACTGGGGGTGCATTCCGACAAAGGCGCTGCTGCGCTCGGCTGAAA
>JAIYEB010000443.1 GCA_027487195.1 Hyphomicrobiales bacterium
AAGGGCTTGAAGCCCATGGATTCAAGCGCGCAGTTCCCGGCAAAGATCATCAGATCGGCCCAGGAGACCTTGCGGCCATACTTCTGCTTCAGCGGCCAGAGCAGCAGGCGTGCCTTGTCGAGGTTTGCGTTGTCCGGCCAGCTGTTGAGTGGTGCGAAACGCTGCGTGCCGGCAGACCCGCCGCCGCGCCCGTCCGCAATCCGGTATGTGCCGGCGCTATGCCACGCCATGCGGATGAAGAGGGGGCCGTAATGGCCATAATCGGCAGGCCACCAATCCTGGCTCGTTGTCATCAACGCAAACATATCGGCCTTGAGGGCCTCGAGATCGACGGTTGCAAACTCGGCCGCATAGTCGAAGTCTTCGCCCATCGGGTCGCTGAGTGAGGAATGCTGATGCAGAATCTTCAAATCCAGCTGGTTTGGCCACCAATCACGGTTGGACCTTGAACCATTGACCGCCGGACCACGCTGGCCACCAGACATGGGGCACTTCTTTGGCTCGCTCATCATTTCCTCATTCAGCTTGTTAGGGTGACGGTAAAAATAGGGACCTTGCCTGCGTAAGCAACCTGCTGTTCGGCGAATAGCTGGCAATTCTGGCTTGCATATGACGTGGACCGTTTCTCAGTCCAGCGTGTTTCGCGAAGATGTGGCTCAGCGTCCTTGTCCAATCCAAGGCGCGCTGATATCAGCCGCGCTCCCGTTTCCATCCCCATCAAGGACTTGTCATGGCCATCGAGCACACATTCTCCATCATAAAGCCGGACGCAACCCGCCGGAACCTGACCGGCGCGATCAATGCCATGATCGAGGCTGCCGGCCTCAGGATCATCGCCCAGAAGCGCGTCCATATGACACGTGCTCAGGCCGAGACGTTTTATGCGGTTCACTCTGCGCGCCCGTTTTATGGCGAGCTGACGCAGCAGATGTCGGCTGAGCCTGTCGTCGTGCAGGTGCTGGCCGGTGACAACGCAATCCAGCGCTACCGCGACCTGATGGGCGCAACGAACCCCGCGAACGCAGCTGACGGTACGATCCGCAAGGCACACGCGCTTTCGGTCGGTGAAAACTCCGTGCACGGCTCGGACAGCGCCGATAATGCGAAGATCGAGATTGCCCAGTTCTTTGCTGGCAACGAGATCGTAGGCTAGTCATCAGCTGTGAAAGTGAATCAAGGCGGGACGCTAAATTATTGCCTTCCTTGGTTTTTTCGGTTTCTTTCCCGTCGCGATCTGCGCGGCGGGAACCGAGCTTTGTACTTTTTGCCTAAGCCCTAGGGCGGGCTTGCCGAGAGGCTTAACTGCGCGATGACGTCAGCACCCATTCGTGGAGCTGACATTTCTCATGGCAATTTCAGAACCCGGCTTCTGGCTGGCTCTCGCGCAGATCATCTGGATCGATCTCCTGCTCTCGGGCGATAATGCCGTCGTCATTGCCATGGCGTGTCGCGGCCTGTCGCCGCGCCGGCGGCGGGTTGGGATGATTCTTGGCGCGGGCGTTGCCGTGATGCTGCGCGTCCTGTTTGCAGGTGTCGTGACCACTTTGATGTCCTGGCCCTGGCTCAAGCTTGGCGGTGGGATTGCGCTGTTCTGGGTTGCGGCAAATCTTGTTGCCGGCGGCGATGAGAACGAGGAGGCCAGCGACGCAACCGACAGTCTGCTTCGCGCGATCTGGATTATTGCGGTCGCCGACGTGGTGATGAGCCTTGATAACGTGATTGCAATTGCGGCTGCGGCCAAGGGCTCCTGGCTCCTCTTGATGATCGGGCTTGCCATTTCGATTCCGATGATCGTTGCAGGCTCGGCGTTCCTCATGGCCGTGCTCGATCGCTTTCCAATCGTGGTCTGGGCTGGCTGCGCGCTGCTCGGCTTTATTGCCGGCGAGTTGATCGTGACAGATCCAGGCCTTGCCGGCTTCATTGGGCATCTCGAAGGCACATGGATGGAAAAGGCCGCTGGCATTGCCGGGGCCCTGATCGCCATGGCTATTGGATATGCGCTGCGCCAGCGACGCCAGCACGCGCCAGAACCAACCTGAAGCATTCTTTCGGGTGATGCCGCGGCGTCACCAGCGGCTCCGCCTCAAGGCACTGCTACGAAAGCACTAATCCTGCTGAGGGTATTCCCCTATGGCATGGGCGAACGGAATTGGTCACTGTCACCTCCAATGAAGCCCGCAATTTTCGCGGTGTCGCCAAGAGCGCATGAGACGCTCGACGGTTTTTGGGGGAGGTCGCAGTGGCACCATTTCTGATGGTCAGCAACGTGATTGATGCTGTCAATCGGCGGATCGGCAAGTGGGTTGCCTGGGCGATCCTCCTTGCCGTGGTCATCTCAACCGGCAACGCCATTGTCCGAAAGCTCTTCGACACGTCATCAAACGCCTGGCTTGAGGCGCAATGGTATCTGTTCGGAGCTGTGTTCATGCTGTGCGCGTCCTGGACGCTGCTGCAAAACGAACACATCCGGATCGACATCATCAACAACCTGTTCCCGAAGTGGATTCGGGACTGGATTGATGTCATGGGCCATCTGCTGTTCCTGCTCCCGTTCACGATCCTGATGGTCTGGATGTCTGTGCCGTTCTTCTGGAAGTCGTTCATCGGCAATGAGCAGTCGGTCAATGCGGGCGGCCTCGTGGTCTGGCCGGCCAAGATCCTGATTGTCATTGGCTTCATCATGCTGACCGCGCAGGGCATTTCCGAGCTGATCAAGCGCCTTGCGATCATCTCCGGTGATCTCGAAGACACATCCGGCGACAGCCATCACGGTGCCGCAGCCGAAGCCGAGGCCCGTCGCTTGCTTGAACAAGCCAAAATCGATGGCATTGCGCCAATCACTGCCAAGCCCTGAACCGAACGGATCAAACCATGTCCACTGTTGCCATTCGCAAGGGTTCGCCGCTTCTAGGCGTGTTCGTCGTCCTCGGGATTGCCGCGGCCCTGATCATGGGCGGCGCCTCCATCGGTCACGATGGGGTTCTCGGGAAGTTCCTGGCCCACAACATGGCGCCGATCATGTTCGCGGCGCTCGTCATGTTTCTGCTGCTTGGCTACCCGGTCGCCTTTGCGCTGGCCGCCAATGGGCTGGCCTTTGGTATCCTCGGGATTGAACTCGGCCTGTTCCAGCCGAACTTCCTTCAGGCCATGCCGGAACGCGTGTTCGGTGTCATGAACAATGACACGTTGCTGGCGATCCCGTTCTTCACCTTCATGGGGCTCATTCTGGAACGCTCCGGAATGGCAGAGGATCTGCTCGATACGATTGGCCAGCTGTTCGGGACAATTCGCGGCGGGCTTGCCTATGCCGTGATTTTCGTTGGCGCGCTGTTGGCTGCGACCACGGGTGTCGTTGCAGCGTCCGTCATTTCGATGGGCCTGATCTCGCTTCCGATCATGCTGCGCTATGGCTACGACCGCCGCCTGGCCTCTGGCGTTATCGCTGCATCGGGCACGCTCGCGCAGATCATTCCGCCGTCACTTGTCTTGATCGTCGTTGCCGATCAGCTCGGCCGCTCGGTTGGTGACATGTACGAGGGCGCGTTTATCCCTGGTCTGGTGCTGACATCGCTCTACACCGGCTATGTCTTCCTCATGGCGACGTTTAGCCCGAAAGTTGCGCCCGGCCTGCCGGAAGAAGCGTTGCTTTATCGCCAGCCCGATGGCTCGCGCGGGACATGGAAGCTCGGCGTGCTCGTACTGTTTTCCGCAGTTGTGGGCTATTTCGTCCTGATGCAGACCAGTGTGAAGGGCGGCGCGGACTTCGTCATCCTGCTCATGTCGGTCGCGGTTGTCGTGGCCTTCACGTCAGCGGTCATGAACAAGTGGCTTGGGCCAGACCGTGTGCTCTACGGTGTCGCGCTGGTTGCAGCGCTTGGCGTTGCATACCTCTATCTGAAGGGTGCTGGGTACGCCAATACGGCGCTGTTCGTTGAAACGATCGGGGCCGGCGCTGTCTATGGCGTGGTCGCCGGTGTTTTGCGCCGCACCAACGGGTTCACATTGATCTCGCCGATCGCCGAACAGGTCACGTTTGTGATGGTGCCACCCCTGGCGCTGATCTTCCTGGTGCTTGGCACAATATTCATTGGCCTTGCGACGCCGACTGAAGGCGGCGCGATGGGTGCAGCCGGCGCCATCCTGCTTGCGATTTCCAAGCGTCGCTTGAACATGGATCTGGTGCGTCAGGCGTCTGAATCGACTGCGAAACTCTCGGCGTTTGTGCTTTTCATCCTGATCGGCGCCCGCGTGTTCTCGCTCACCTTCTACGGTGTTGATGGGCACAAATGGGTCGAGGAACTGCTGATTTCGCTGCCTGGCGGCCAAACCGGCTTCCTGATCGTCGTGAATGCCATGGTGTTCCTGCTGGCCTTCTTCCTCGACTTCTTCGAGTTGGCCTTCATCGTGATCCCGCTGCTTGGGCCGCCGGCAGAAAAGCTCGGCATCGATCTGATCTGGTTTGGTGTGATCCTTGGCGTGAACATGCAGACGTCGTTCATGCACCCCCCCTTCGGCTTTGCGCTGTTCTATCTCAGGTCCGTTGCGCCAAAGGTGCCATACATCGACAGGCTTACGGGCAAGACCATGGAGCCGGTCACAACCGGGCAGATCTACTGGGGTGCGGTGCCGTTCGTGGTGATCCAGGTCATCATGGTTGGTCTGGTCATCACGTTCCCGCAGATGGTCATGCACTACAAGAATTCCAGCGGGCCGGCACTGGACGCAGCCACCATTGAGCGCAACCTGCAGAATCTCAACTCAGGCGGCGGCATTGGCGGGATCGGTGGCGGACTTGGTGGATTGCCGGGTCTGACACCGCCGGGGCAAGAAGGCGGAGGCCTGCCAGGCCTTTCACCGCCGGCCCCCGGTGGGCTTCCAGGCTTCGCACCACCAGCGCGGTAGGCAGCAAAGGCCTTGTGCCAAACGGATCGAGGGCGGCATCACTGCCGCCCTTTTCGTTTCCCGCTCCTGCTTGGCTTTTGACCACGTGGTGGTGGCAGAAGCACTGGACAGCGCGCCTATTGGTGCCAGATCTGCGACCACCGTGAAGGCTTGCCGGTCGCATTCTGGGATGGTGGCGGTTGAATTGGCATTTTCGACGGCACGGGCTTGATGGGCATTTCCGGGCGCATCACGTCGCGCCGGCGAAGATCCTGCAATGAGGGCTTCATGTCTGCGGCGCTCGCCGCTTCAATCTGTTTTGCGCGCATGGGTGCCTCGTGCTCAAGCCCGACACTGTTCAACAGCGCAGGCAGGCGATCACGTTCCCGGCGCTTGTCGAGAAGTGCTGCCACACCGGACACGACGAACGAGTCGCCGACAGGTACGAACGGGCGCTCGTCGGAGAGAACAAAGTCGATGCGCTTCCTGAAATCCGTGCTTGAGACGGGCTTTGCCAGAACAGCCTGCGCACCCGAGCGAAGCGCAGTTTCAACATTCCTGCGGGTTGCATCGCCCGTGACCACGATCACCGGGATAAAGCACAGAGTATCGATCTTTCGGTTTCGCATGATCTTGAGAAGCCGGCTTCCGGACATCGGGCGCATGTTCCACTCGCTGAACACCAGCGTTGGCGGCTCCAGCATCATGGCTTGAAGCGCATCGGTCACGTTCTCATGAAACCGCAGGCGCTTGGGGCGCATGGGCAGGATCATCGAACGGATCAGCGTCTGCATTGTGCGCGACGGGTCGATCACGACAATGTCGAGTTCTTCCGGATTCATGCCGAACGCAGCATTTCGCTGTCCTTCGGTCCTTGTCATGTTTGGCATGAGCGCGTGTCCCCTGAGTTGTCCCGGATCACATCGGAACACAAAGGGATGTGGCAATTACTCGGAAAATCGCTCAAATTTGACGGGTTTCAAGCCGTCTCAGGCGCGTCGATCCATGCCGGTCGCGTCGACGGGTTCGATGGCCTCAACGCCGATTTCTTCCTGCACCAGATAAAGAGGCCGGCGTTTGACCTCAACGAAGATGCGCCCGATGTACTCACCCAAGACGCCGAGCGTCATGAGTTGAACGCCAGCAAAGAACATCACCGAAACAATCAGGGATGTGAAGCCGGGGACATCGATCCCGAACATCAGCGCGCGCACAATGATGATCGAGGCATAGAGGAAGGCGAGGGCAGAGATTGCAAGCCCGACATAGCCCCAAATGCGCAGAGGTGCGTTGGAAAAAGCCGTAATGCCATCAATCGCAAGGCGCAGCAGCGCGCGGAAGTTGAACCGCGACTGACCGCCATCGATGCGCTCATCGACATCGAAAGGAACCGCGACGGACTTGAAGCCGATCCAGGCGTAAAGCCCCTTGGTGAAGCGTGTGCGCTCGGGCATGGCGAGGAGCGCATCAACCGCCTTGCGATCGAGCAGGCGAAAATCTCCAGCCCCTGCGGGCAAGCCGGTTGGGCTGACCGCATCGAACAGCTTGTAGAATGCGCGCGTGAAAAGCTTGCGTCCGACCCCGTCCGTGTTCCGGTCGCGGCGCACGCCGTAGACGTTGCGGTAACCCTGCCGCCAAAGACTGACGAACTCAGGGATGATCTCGGGCGGGTGCTGCAGATCGGCGTCGATAATGACGACGGCGCGACCGCGCGTGTAGCGAAGGCCAGCTGCAATCGCGACTTCCTTGCCAAAATTGCGCGACAACGACACAGCCCGGATTCGTGGCTCGCGCTGATGATGTCCGCGCAACCCATCCATAGTCAGGTCGCGCGAGCCATCATCCACACAGATGACTTCAAAGCGCGGGTCAATCGCCTCAAGAACCGGCAAAAGCCGCTGGAACAACGCGTCCATGCCCTTTGCTTCATTGTGCATGGGCACAATGACCGAGATCTCCGGAAGATCGTGCAGGCCTGCAGGCAGGCGGGTCGGGGCGTTCATGACTTTAACCGGTCCTTGAAGGTCTGGCCCTCGACGGGCTTTCCCAGATGGGCGATGTAGGTGTGTATGCTTGAACCTGCCATGAATAGTCCCCCGATCATACTTTGCGCAGATGACTATGGATACCGCCCGGGCGTTTCGGCTGCGATCAGGCGGCTGGCGGAAGCGGGCCAGATCTCCGCGTCAAGCGCGCTCGTGACGTTTGCGGACTGGTCGGCGGCCGCAACGCACGTCAGCGCGCTTCGTCGCCACATTGACGTCGGCCTTCACGTCAACCTCACTGAAGGCGCAGCGCTAGGACCTGTCAAAGGTCTTGCGCCGGAAGGGTCCTTCCAAGGCCTGACACACCTCATGCGCGCTGCGCTCAGCGGACAGGTCGATACCCTTGGGGTAAAGGCTGAGATCATTCGCCAGCTTCAGGCCTTTCGCGCGAGCACCGGCCATGAGCCTGATTACATTGATGGGCACCAGCACGCCCATGCCTTGCCCATGGTGCGAACGGCCTTGTTCGAAGCGTTGGCCGAGCAGGGGTGGACTGGCCCAATCCGCGATCCATCCGATCGGCCCATCTCGATTGTCAAACGACGTGTGGCCGTCCCCAAGGCCCTTCTGATCTCAGCCTTGTCTGCGGGGTTTGGTGCTGCCGCTCGCCAGCGCGGGTTTCAGACCAACGACAGCTTTTCCGGCGTCTATGACCTGAGACCGAACCACAATTTTGCACAGCTGCTCACCCGGTTTGCGGCCTATCCCGGTGCAGCGCACCTTGTCATGGTGCATCCAGGCGACCGCGAGCCAGAGGATACCCTCGACCCGATCGCGCCGGCACGCGCCCATGAAGCCAATGCATTTGGTCACATGACGGGGCTGTCACTTCGCCGGTTCAGGGGGACCTTTTGAACAAGCCATTACTTGATGCGCGCTCGCTGTCTTTGCTGGCCGCAACATCGCTGACCGTCATGGCCAACGCAACGATTGCGCCTGCGCTGCCAGGCATTCGGGATGCCTTTCATGATACGCCGGGCATTGTCACGCTCGTTGGGCTTGTGATGACGCTTCCCTCGCTTGCCGTGATCCTCACGGCTGGCCTTTGGGGCGTGTTCATCGACCGGTTCGGTCGCCGTCCCGCCATGATCGTAGGGGTGGCGCTGTTTGGCATTTCGGGCGCGTCCGGCGCGATTGCCGTGTCGCTTGAGCAGCTTTTCATTGGCAGGGCGCTTCTGGGTGTCGCTGTCGGCGGTACCATGACCGTCACGACGGCTTTGGCGATTGATCTGTTTTCCGGTGCCGAGCGCGAGCGCTTCTCCGGCTATCAGGGCGCTGCCATGTCGCTTGGTGGCATTCTCTTCCTTCTAGCAGGCGGCGCGCTGTCCGAGTGGTCATGGCGGGGAGCGTTCCTCGTCTACCTCGTTGCCCTGCTAATCCTTATTCCGGTGGTCCTGTTCATCCGCGACGTCCCAAAGGTTGTGATGGCCGCGGGCTCCGCCCCCTCGCGCATGCCCTGGGCGTTCCTGGTTTTCCAGTGCAGCATCGCGGTTGTCGTGATGATCGTGTTCTACCTGATCCCGGTGAAGCTGGCGTTCCTGCTCAGGGATATGGGTGTTGATCGGCCCATCCTTGCGGGCGTGGCGGTTGCGGCCGGCACGCTGACAGGTGTTGTATCCTCGCTCACCTATGGCCGTGTGCGCCGGTCCCTGTCGGCCGCCATGATCTATGCGATGGCTTTTTCAATCATGGCCGTTGGCCTTTTGCTGATCGGCACTGCAACATCCTATTGGCAGATCATTGCGGGCTCTGCGGTGCAGGGCTTTGGAATTGGCTTCGTCATGCCAAATGGCATGGTCTGGCTGATGAGCCGTGTCCCTGCAGACATGCGGGGGCGGGCGTCCGGCTTCGTCACCATGGCCGTCTACCTGGGCCAATTCCTGTCGCCACTTGTGGCGGGCCCGACGACCTTACTGGTGGGCTTGCCAATGACATACGTTGCTGCAGCGGGGGTAATGACCGCGATGGCAGGCTGGATGGCCGTGATTGTCGTGCGCGGCGCAAGACCGGCGAGCTAGAGCTTGTTGCGCAGAAGCGAGCGCAGGCTTTTCAGAAAAAATGCGAACAATCAAAGGCCTGCAGGGTCTTGTTACATCCATGAATCGAAAGGCGCTCAAAGCGCTTTGAGCTGTCCCTGATGGCCCCAAGGACTAGCCCTTCAAATGAAAACGGGGGCCGAAGCCCCCGCATCAGTCCTCGGACAGGCCGCGCTCAAGCCGTGGCTTCAGAGTACATCTTCTCGACGTACTCCCAGTTCACCAGGCTATCGACGAACGCCTG
>JAIYEB010000184.1 GCA_027487195.1 Hyphomicrobiales bacterium
CCGAAGCCACCATCTCCGCCATGATAATCGACGAGTGAGAGCCACATGACAGAAGTTCATCCGAGCGCGCTCGTTGCGGCGGGCGCAAAACTTGGCGCGCGCGTATCGATTGGCCCGTTTTGCACCGTTGGTCCTGACGTCGTCCTGGGTGACGATGTGCGCCTTGAAAGTCATGTGACGATTGCCGGCAAGACTAGGCTTGGCGCGGGCTCGCGCGTGTTTCCGTTTGCCTCGATTGGCCAGCCGCCGCAGATCTATCAGATGGCGGGAGAGGTTGGCCGGCTTGAGATTGGCGCGCGCTGCGAGATCCGTGAACACGTCACAATCAATGCCGGGAGCTCACGCGACAAGCTGCTGACCTCGGTTGGCGATGATTGCATGTTCATGGTCGGCAGCCACGTGGCCCATGATTGCACGATTGGAAACCGTGTGATCTTTGCGAATAACGCAACGCTTGGCGGCCACGTTGTTGTTGGTGACCATGTGTTCATTGGTGGCATGTCTGCCGTGCATCAATTCTCGCGCATCGGTGAGCAGGCCATGATTGGTGGCGTCACGGGCGTCGAGGGTGATGTCATCCCATTCGGCCTCGTCATGGGCGACAGGGCGCGGCTTCAGGGCCTCAACATGGTTGGCCTGAAACGGCGCGGCTTTTCGAAGGAAGACATCCACGGCTTGCGGAACTTCTTTCAGGCGCTGTTTTTCGTCGAGGGCACATTTGCGGAGCGGCTTGAGCGCGCGCGCAGCCAGTCGGCAGCTCAGTCGGAGCCTGCCCAGCGCATCCTGTCATTCATCGATGCACTCGATAAGCGCCCGCTGGTGCTGCCGCCCAGCCAAGACGTTTCGGTCTAGAGCTGATGGCAGCCCCCCTCGGCATCATTGCCGGTCGTGGTGGTTTGCCCGGTGCGGTTGCTGCTGCGGTCCTCGCCACTGGGCGTCCCGTCGTGCAGTTCGCAATGACGGGCATGGCGCAGCCTATTGCGGGCGCAACCGTGGTGCCGTTTCCACCTTACCGGATTGGCGCACTTGTGGCCGGCGCAAAGGCACACGGCGTCAGCGATCTTCTCCTGGTCGGCCAGGTGGACCGGCCAGACCTTCGGGTCAGGTTTGATCTCACAACGCTTCGTTTTATCCGCCTTTTGCTGACTTCCGGTCGGGGCGGGGACGATAAGGTCATGCGCCGCGTGACATCAGCGCTGGAAAGCCTTGGCTTTCGTGTGGTGTCCATTGCCGAAGTGGCGCCTTCGCTTGTTGCGCCAGCGGGACAATTGGGCCGGCATGCGCCCGCGCCGCATGCGATGGCGGATATAGCGCTTGGTCTTTCTGCCGTCTCCATGATGGGCCAACTCGACATTGGCCAGGCGGTTGTCGTGCGAAAGTCGCGGGTCATTGCGGTTGAGGCCGCTGAAGGAACTGACGCGATGATCAAGCGCGCCGGTGCGCTTGGCGCGCGCGATGGCGTTCTGGTCAAGGCCTCAAAGCCGCAGCAGGAGCTGCGCAATGACATGCCAACGGTTGGCATGGACACGCTTGAGGCTTCGATCGCTGCCGGGCTTTCGACCGTTGCCGTGGCCGCTGGCCGCGTCGTTCTGGTTGATCTTCAAGACATGGTCCGCCGCGCCGATGAGGCGGGGGTCGCACTCATTGGCGTTGAGCCCTCACCATGAGCGCGCCGCTTCGGGTCTATATCGTGACGGGCGAGCTTTCGGGTGATCGCCTTGGCGCGCATTTGACCCGCGCCCTTCAGGAGCTTTGCCCTGGGGGTGTCATCGTTCGCGGCGTCACGGGCGCTGCCATGGAGGCCGAAGGCGCCGAGCGCTTGTTTCCGGTCACGGAACTTGCCTTGATGGGGCCAAAGGCGGTCCTTCCGAAGATACCCCTGATCCTGCGTCGGCTTCGAGATATTACGATTGATATCAAGGCGTTCAAGCCAGATGTTCTGGTTTTGGTTGATGCGCCGGACTTTACCCGGATGGTTGCAAAGCGCGTGCGAAAGCAACTGCCGGCGCTGCCAATCGTCAAATACGTTGCGCCTCAGATCTGGGCGTGGCGAACCTGGCGCGGCAAGCAGATGCGCGCCTATCTCGACCATGTTCTGGCGCTCTTGCCATTCGAGCCGGCCTTCTATGCGCGGGTTGGGGCACCGGAGGCAACCTATGTCGGGCACCCGGCCTATGAAACGCGTGATCGCCTGCGCCCAGGCCCTGGCGAACATGTGCCTGATGGCGCGCCGCCTCAGATCTTGATCCTGCCCGGGAGCCGCTCGAGCGAGGTCGGACGGCTCATGGGACCGTTTGGCGAGACCATTGCCGCGCTGTCACAGCGGATTGGTCCGCTCACTCCGATCATCCCCGCCGTGCCGCATCTTGCCGGCAGTATCCGCGAGCTTGCAAAGAGCTGGCCGGTGCCACCTGTGATCGTGGAAGGGGATAGCGAGAAGGAGCGCGCCTTCCGCACGTCGCGCGTGGCGCTTGCGGCCTCTGGCACTGTGACGCTTGAGCTCGCCATTGCCGGTATTCCATCGATTGTGGCCTACCGCGTCGAGCGATGGATCGAGCCGATCCTGCGCCGTCTGATCAAGGTCGAATCGATTGTTCTTGCCAACCTTGTCCTTGGCGAGAAGGTCATGCCCGAGTTCCTTCAGGACGCTGTCATTCCCGCCGACATGGCTGACGCGCTCGCAGCCCTTGTGGCGGATGGCCCTGAAAGGGCGAGGCAATGCCAGGCCTTTGCCCGGATTGACACGTTGATGAGCCTTGGAACGCAAACACCGTCCGAGCGCGCGGCGCGGACGGTGCTTGGTGTCGTCGAGCGCTTTCGCGCGATAAGCGCTACCGGCGGGCGGTGATCGGCACGTAGTCGCGCTGTGTCGGGCCGGTATAGATCTGGCGCGGACGCCCGATCTTTTGTGCCGGGTCCTGGATCATCTCTGCCCATTGCGCGATCCAGCCGACGGTGCGGGCGAGCGCAAACAGCACAGTGAACATCGATGTCGGGAAACCAAGCGCCTTCAGCGTGATCCCCGAATAGAAGTCGATGTTCGGATAGAGCTTCTTTTCGATGAAATAGGGGTCTGAAAGCGCAATGCGCTCGAGCTCCATCGCGACGTCAAGGAGCGGATCGTCCTTGATGCCGAGCTCCTTCAGGACTTCATGGCAGGTCTTCTGCATGATCTTGGCGCGCGGATCATAGTTCTTGTAGACGCGGTGGCCAAAGCCCATCAGGCGGAACGGATCATTCTTGTCCTTTGCCTTGGCAATGAAGTGCGGAATGCGGTCAACCGTGCCGATCTCCTCCAGCATCTTCAGCGCAGCCTCATTGGCACCGCCGTGTGCCGGGCCCCAAAGACAGGCAATTCCGGCTGCAATGCAGGCAAACGGGTTTGCGCCGGACGATCCGGCAAGGCGCACCGTTGAGGTTGATGCATTCTGCTCATGATCGGCGTGCAGAATGAAAATGCGATCCAGAGCGCGCGACAGCACCGGGTTCGGCTTGTACTCCTCGCACGGCACGGCAAAGCACATCTTGAGGAAGTTCGTCGTGTAGTCGAGCGAGTTGGTCGGGTAAATGAAGGGCTGACCGATGGTGTACTTGTAGGCGTGGGCCGCGATCGTTGGCATCTTGGCGATCATGCGGATCGAAGCGACCATACGCTGATAGGGGTCCTCGATATCAAGGCTGTCGTGATAGAACGCCGAAAGCGCACCAACGCAGCCGACCATGACGGCCATGGGGTGCGCATCGCGGCGGAAGCCCTGGAAGAATCGCGACATCTGCTCGTGGATCATCGTGTGATGCGTCACACGGCCAACGAAATCTTCCTTCTCCGCCACGGTCGGCAACTTGCCGTTCAGGAGGAGATAGCAGGTCTCCAGAAAGTCGCCGTGCTCGGCGAGCTGCTCGATTGGGTAGCCGCGATACAGCAGGACGCCCTGATCGCCATCGATATAGGTGATCGCGCTTTCGCACGCTGCGGTAGATGTGAAACCAGGATCGTAGGTAAACAGGCCGGTCTTCGCATAGAGCTTGCCGATATCGACCACTGACGGGCCGATTGCCGCGTCAATCACGGGCAACTCAACGTTCGTTTCGCCAAAATTCAGGTGGGCCGGTTTCGCGGTCATGTCGTTCTCCAATCGTACCTTTCGTGCCCGATCCCGCCTTTCGCGCGCGGAACCGTCCCCAACAAAAAAGGTCGCTAACATCGCGTACCAAGTAACCTTGGGGGTGACAAGCGCACATGGTGCACGGCACAAATCAACCCTTCGTTGCCCACACTTGGGTATGCCACCAAAGACCTGCGCAACTCGTGCAATGAAACGCTTGTGAAGCGCCGCGAAGATCGCTATCAGGCCTCCCACGCTCCCTTCGTCTAGTGGCCTAGGACACCAGCCTTTCACGTTGGGTACACGGGTTCGAATCCCGTAGGGAGCGCCAA
>JAIYEB010000089.1 GCA_027487195.1 Hyphomicrobiales bacterium
AATGTTGCAGCCGCTGTGACGTGGACGACGGGCGCATAAAGGCGCGCGGCCCGGTCGGCCAGTTCGACAAAGCCGGATCGCCCTTCTGTCGCTGATGCAATCAGGCGATTGACTTCATCGATCAGCGTGCCGGTGGCTGCGGCCAGCACATTGACATGCAGCAGTCCGTGCCCGTTGAGCGTGCCAGCGTAGATCGTGGTGCCTGAAGACACGGCGACCGGGCGGGTCTCTCCGGTCACCAGGCTTTGATCGACCTCGCTCTGGCCCAGCATGACCACGCCATCGACGCTGATGCGTGCGCCGGGCTGCACAAGAACCCGGTCACCGGGCTTTATGGCCGCAATCGGCACATCAACGGTGCTGCCATCGGGCAGGATGCGGGTCGCCACGCGCGCTTTCAGCGCTGCGATGTTACCGGCAACGGCGCGGGTCCTGCGGCGCATGTGGCGCTCCAGCCAGCGCCCGACGAGCAGGAAGGTCAGGAGCATTGTGGCGGAATCGAAATAGGCGTGTTCGCCGTGGTGCGCGGTCTCGAAGATCGACATGCCAACGGCGAGGAGGACACCGAGCGAGATCGGCACATCCATGTTCAGCGCGCGCCTGCGCAACGCGTCGCGGGCCGACAGGAAGAAGGGCTGTCCGGCGTAGGCCACGGTCGGGATCGCGATCAGCGCCGACAGCCAATGGAAGAAGTCGCGTGTTTCGGGCGTAATGTCGCTGCCGTTGCCGGCCCAGACCGATACCGACAGCAGCATGATGTTCATGGTTGCAAAGGCTGCAACGCCAAGGCGGATCAACAGGTCCTGCGCGGCCTCGGCTTCTGCAGTGCGCGCGGCGGCGGCATCAAACGGATAGGCCTTGTAGCCCAGCCGGGCGAGGCGGGTGACAAGGCGCGCGGGGTCGAGCGCTCCTGCCTGCCATTCGACCGCCAGACGTTGTTCGGTCAGGTTGAGGCGGGCCAGCGCCACGCCGGGTTCGCGGCAAACGTCGTCCTCGATCAACGGGATGCAGGTGGCGCAGTCAGCGCCATCCACCGCAAGCTCGATGCGCTCGCGCCCGTCGTTCAGGTGCTGAACGAAGACCCCAAGATCAAGAACGGCGCTGGTCATGGCCCCGCTCCTCTCAAGAGGATGCGGTTATGGGTCTTGTAGACTGCCGCCCCGGCGCGGGACGCGATCATATCGAGATCATAGACGCCTGCGGCAGGAACGCTGATTTCGCCGATATACATGCCATTGCCGGTGGAACGCAGTTCCGCTGTGGCGTCGCCGCGCCGGTCAAGCGGGCGGAGCAACTTCACCTCGACCGAAAGCCCGTTGAGTGCGAAGCCTGACGCATCGTGCAGTCGCACAGCGATGGTCGCCTGGCCGACGCTTTCGCTCAACGATACGTCGCTCGTCCAGCCCAAGGCTGCCTGCGCCTTTGCAGCCTCCACGTCGCGCCCGAAATTGTTGCTGGCGCGATAGCTTGAATCAACCACCGTGCCCGGGTTGGTCGAAATGGCCGCGCGCATCATGATCGCGTTGGCCGCGAAAACGATGCCGAAGAACCCGATCAGGATGAAGAACACCATCCTGCCGGTGATCAGGCCCGTGGTCTGGCCAGGCCTGGCGCGCAGTGCTGATAGATCGGACATGAGCCTAGTTCCCCGGTGCAATGAAATGATCTGCGATGGTGGACACCTCGCCGGTGCCGACCTCGATTGCGCGGATCTGGATCGGCGTCGTTCCCGGCCTGAGGCCGGAGACGGGCACCGTTACCAGCAGGCGGAAGGCGCGGGTTCCGTCGGAGGGCACTTCGACAATCGGCCAGTCGCCAAGGCTTGACTGGCTACCCACCACTGTCGCGCTTGAGCGCGCAAACCCGTCGACGGAGATCGTGAAGAGGCGTGCGTGCGAACGCTTGTTGACGATGTTGATGGTGTAGGCGTTGCGCACGCTGCCATCCTGAAGCCCGACGAACAACGGATCGCGATCATGCTGGCTTGAAACGGATGTGTAGCTGCGCGTCAGGAGCGCAAACAGCATGACGGCGCCGATGAGCGCGATCAGCGCGGTATAGAGCACAGTGCGTGGGCGGATCAGGCGCGTTGCGGCTGGCTTGCCGGTGACGCGCGCGTCCAGATTGGTCTGGGACTCATAGTCGATCAGGCGCGTCGGGCGGCCGATCTTGGCCATGACATTGTCGCAGGCATCAATGCACAGTCCGCACTGGATGCAGCCCATCTGCGAGCCCCGGCGAATGTCGACGCCTGTCGGGCAGACGTTGATGCACTGTCGGCAATCGATGCAATCGCCGGCAGGCTTGCCACGGTCGCGCAGCGCAATCGATTCCTTGAGCGAGTGCCTCGGCTCGCCGCGATCATAGAGATATGTGACGTTGTAGGCGTCCTTGTCGGTCAAGGCGGCCTGAATGCGTGGCCAGGGGCACATGTAGAGGCAGACCTGCTCGCGCATCAGACCGGCGAGCGCATAGGTCGTGAAGGTCAGGATTCCAATGGCGATATAGGCCGCTGCCGGTGCCTGAAATGTCGCCAGAGCCACGACGAGGGTTGGCGCGTCGGCGAAGTAGAGCACCCATGCGCCACCGGTCCACCAGGCGATCAGGATCCAGATCGTGTGTTTCAGGGTCTTGCGGGCTGCAACTTCAAGCGTCAGCGGCTTGCCATCGCGCAACATGCGTTCGCGACGATCCCCTTCGCACCAACGCTCGACCGTCATGAACAGGTCGGTCCAGACCGTCTGCGGGCAGAGATAGCCGCACCATACACGCCCTGCGATGGCGTTCATGAGGAACAGGACAAGGGCTGCAAGCACCAGAAGGCCGGTCAGGAAGTAGAACTCCTGCGGCCAGATCTCGATGAAAAAGAA
>JAIYEB010000329.1 GCA_027487195.1 Hyphomicrobiales bacterium
GTGCGCCATATCCTGCTGGGCGACGCGCTTTAACTCTGCCCGTCAAGGTAAACAAAAGCTTTCTATTGTGCTTTGGGTGCTTTTGCCGTTCCCTGCGCTTCACGGAGCGGGAATGAACGCAATCGGCACCATACAGAAGCCGACCCATGTTGTTGTCATTGGCAATGAGAAGGGTGGCTCGGGCAAGTCAACCACGACGATGCATGTGGTGACGAGCTTGCTGACCGATGGTCTGCGCGTGGCCACCATTGATCTCGACAGCCGTCAGAGGTCGCTCACGCGCTACGTTGAAAACCGCAAACGGTTTGCCCAAAAATCCAAGCTCGATCTGCCTTTGCCGCAGCATCATGTGATTGATCGCGCGGCGGGCGATTCCATCGCGCGCAACAGCTGGGGCGAATACGAGGCGTTCGGACAGCTCCTGGGCGAGCTTGAGGGCAAGGTCGACTTCGTGGTGGTCGATACGCCGGGGTCAGACACGGCGCTGTCCCGCATGTGCCATTCGGCCGCTGACACCTTGATCACGCCCATGAACGACAGCTTTGTCGATCTGGATGTGCTGGCAGATATCGATCCGGTGACCACGGAGGTTTTGCGCTCGTCGCATTATGCAGACGTTGTGTTGGATGCGCGCCGCGAGCGTCGCGCGGTCGACAATGTGGCAACGGACTGGATCGTGCTTCGCAACCGTCTGGCGTCGCTTGACAGCCGCAACCGCCGCACACTTGGCACCATTCTCGATCGCCTGTCGCTTCGGCTCGGGTTTCGGCTGGCGGCAGGGCTTGGCGAGCGCGTGATCTATCGCGAGCTGTTTCCTCTTGGTCTGACCGCCATGGATCCGCTTGAGACCATTGCTCTTGGCGGACGCACCTCCATGAGCCACATCGCGGCGCGTCAGGAAGTCCGCGCACTGATGGCAACGCTCCGGCTTCCGGTCGACGACCGCAGCAAGCGTCGGCGTGATGCCAAAGCGCTTTGGTCGCTCGCCTCATCCATGCCGCTCGACATGCCCGAAATAGGCGGCTGAACGCTGTAGACGGGTCGCAGCGCGTCGGGGTATGGCGCATGACCATGAGCAGCGCGCCCGATCTCAGTGTTTCCGTCGTTGATGGCATTGGCCATATCGAGATTTCGAATCCCGCAAGGCGGAATGCCTTCACCGTTTCGATGTGGCGCTCGCTTGCCGAAACCATGAAGCGTCTTGAAGCGGATGCCGAGGTGCGCGTCATTGTGCTGTGCGGTGCGGGCGAGCACTTCTCGTCCGGTGCCGACATCTCGGAGTTTGGTGATCAGCGCTCAACACTCGATCAGGCCATGGCGTATCAGGCCCTTGTGGACGGCGCCAACGCAGCGGTCGCCGCTTGCCTCAAGCCCGTCGTCGCCCTCATCAAGGGGGCCTGTTATGGCGGCGCTGTGGGTATCGCCGTTCAATGCGATATCCGAATTGCGCGCGCGGACGCAGCCATTGCCATTCCCGCAGGCAAGCTCGGCGTGTCCTATGACTATGCGGCGATTGAGAAGCTTGTGGACCTTGTGGGCCCCGCAGAGTGCGCATCGATCTTCATGACCGGCCAGGTCCTGTCTGCCGAGCACGCCGGGCGCATTGGTCTCGTCAATCACGTCTTGGCTGCAGACGCCTTTGACACTCAGTCGGCAGCGATGCTGAGGCGTATCGCTGATATGGCGCCGTTGACTTTGCGCTCGGTCAAGACTGCGATTTCGATCGCTCGCGACCGAAAGCTCGATCAAAGCCGGCGGGCTGCGTTTGATGCGGCCTTCCGCGCGTGTTTTGCGAGCGCTGATTATGCCGAGGGGCGGCTGGCCTTTGCCGAAAAGCGAACGCCTGTTTTCAAGGGCAACTGAGACCTGATGGAGGTCCAGGACGTCGCTTTCCGGCGTACGCGCCTGGTCAGGCTGATGGCTGTCCCGCTTCGATCAGGTCCTTGATCAAGCAAACCTCAAGCGCGTGAGTTGCTTTCATGCGCCGCCAGCGATGCGCGTCCATGTCGGGCAGCCGCCAGGCCATCAAGGTCAGGATCGCGCTCAGCGGCTCTGGCCCCGGCATGATCTGGGCGAGAATGCGTGGGCTCAAGGTCTCGGGCGTCTTGCCAAGCCACCAGCGGATAAATCCCGAGGCCGTATCAGCTTCGATCCGGAACAGGATTTTTGAGCCATCAAAGAGCGATGTACCCTCGTGCAGCCCGTCGCCTCGTGGTGCAATTGTCCAGGTCCCGAGCGACCATCGCTGCATATCGCTGGTGCTGGTCAGGAACGCCATGACGCGTTGCGGCGATGCGCTGATGACGATTGAGACTGAGTCCTGAAGGTCGTTCATGTCCGCCGGTCCATTGCGTCCTTGAGCCTGCCGAGCGGCAAGAGAGCCCGCGGCGCGAATGCCGCAAGGGCTGGTTTGGGAACCGACCGCATGTCTCGGTCGACTGGTAACGGCATCTGGGAAGCGTCCCCGGATAGGATGTAGCCTGCAAGCGCCTCGCCAAGCACTGTGTTCATGCCAATGCCACGCCCATTGCAGGCGGTCAGCGCGATCACAGGGCCTGTTTCATAGAGGCGCGGCAGCAAATCAGGCGTCAATGATGCGCGACCATGCCAGACCTGGTCGATCTCGACCGGGCCAAGTTGCGGAAAGGCTTCTGCGATCCTCTTGGCGTTTCGTTTCGCAAGGCGTGCGCCTGCGCCCTGAAGCAGGACAGCCATGCCGCCAATCACCAGGCGATTGTCACGTGTCCAGCGCACAGCGAAAAGGTCGTTGCGCGTATCTGACAGCGAAAGCGAACCCTGCACCACGGTGCGGACAAGCTCGGGGGAATAGGGCTTTGTTGCCATCTGCCAGATGTGCAGCGGAACGACCGAGGCGCTGAAGCCGGGCAGAGGCGTTGTAGGCAGGGCATTCGTCGCGAGGACAATGCGCCCCGCATGGACGAGGCCCTGCGAGGTTTCAACGCTGGTGCCGTTGATCGCAGTGACATCGATGCCGGTCGCGATGCGCGCGCCTGCCTCAAGCGCGGCACGCGCGAGGCCTCTTGCGTAGGCGAGGGGGTTGAGGTGGCCACCTTCGCGGTCAAGCATTGCACCATGCCACCAACCTGATCCGGTTGCAGCATCGCAGGCGGGCTTGTCCAGAACCTCAACCGTGTGGCCGAAGCGCTCCCAGTCGCGTGCCCGCGCTTCAAAGCCAGCCATGCGGTTTTGCGCATGCGCCGGCATGATCCATCCGGATTGGACGGCCTCGCACGATAGTGCGTGCGTTTTGATGAGCCCAAAGACCTTTGCGGCTGATCCGGCAATGGCTGCGACAAGCCTTTCGCCGGGTGCACCAAGCTTTTGGATTACATCTGACGGACCGAGTCTCGGGAAGGCCGGCACCACCAACCCGCCATTGCGACCTGATGCGCCAAAACCAATCTCGTCGCGCTCAAGCACGAGCGTATCAACGCCAGAGCGCGCGAGCGTTATTGCGAGCGTCAAACCCAGAATGCCGGCACCGACAATGACGACATCAGCGCGCGCCGGCCATTCCAGAGGCGGCAGCGGCGGCGCTTCAGGCGCCGTCGCATGCCAAAGGGATGCCGTGAACGTTTCCGGGATCACCGGGGTGCAGCGTTCACGCGGGCAAAGAGCGCATTCATGGCATCCATGTCGAGGGTGCGAACCTCGGCGAACTGACCATTCTGAATACGCCAGATCAGGGCAGGGCCAGTCACGTCGCCGTTGGCGTCGAACTGGAACGGTCCGGTTGAGCCGACATATCGAATGGTGCGGCCAGCTGTAATGGCATCCAAGGCGCCCTTGATGCCGGCAACGCCTGTACCGTGGACTTCACCATTGAGCGAAATCACACGACGCATCTGGTCGCGGATGCCTGTGCCATCGGCGTTGGCGCCGGCAGCGTGCATGGCAAGCGCGGTCACGACAACGGCGTCGTAGACGGTGTGGATGCCAGGCCCGCGCGCCGGGCGGTTGAAGCGCGCCTGGAAGTCGCGATTGAACTGCTCAACGGATGGGGCAGAGACCTGGGCATTGTCCATGCCCCAGGCATTGTTCAGGAAGCGCGCGCCGACATTGGTCAGGAACTGGTCGGACCGGAGCGAGTTGTTCAGCATCAGGTTCTGCGAGCCGCCGAGTGAAATCCACTCGCGTGCAACGGTGGAGCCATCCTGCGGAAAGCCGATCAGCATCATGGAGTCATGGGGCTGGGACAAGGCGCGCTGGACCTCGGCGCGGTAGCTTGTCTGGTTCTCGTTGAACGGAACCATCATGGTCACCGCTCCGCCCAGTGCCTTGATCGCGCGCTCATAATCGCGCGCCATGTTCACGCCGAAGTCGGTGTTGACGTACAGCACTGCGGTGCGCCGCCAGCCATTGTCGATGGTCTGATTGGCAGAAGCCACGGCCTGAAGCAGCGAGGTTGGGATGGTGCGGAACCAGTAGCCGCCGGTCCGCCCTTCAATCGCAAGCTGCGTGAAGGTTGGAGAGGTTGAGCAGCACGAGACCTGCGTAACGCGGGCAGGAGCCGTGACCGAGGTCAGGATCGGAAGTGAAACGCCTGAGCCGATCGTGCCGATCAGGGCCTGAACGCGGTTGACTTCAACCAGCTGCTTGGCGGCATCGACGCCAACCTGGGGCTGGCCCTGGTCATCACGCAGAATGAAGTTCACCCGGCAGCCGCGAATGCCGCCGGCTTCGTTGATCTGGTCGATGGCCATCTGGGCGGTGTCGCCAATGGCCTTGCCAATGTCGCCCTGGGTGCCTGTCAGCGTCAGGATCCCGCCGAGATTGACCGTGCAGCCCTGCGCGCTCGCAGCTCCGCCAAAGCCCATTGTTGCCAGCGCCAACACGCCAGCGATCATTCCGTGTCGTAGTGTCATGCCTTCGTCTCCTTCTTTTTGGTCAGTCCAGCGCCTGTTGTCCCCGTGACATGACGCGAAATCGTGGTTTCCTCGCCGATCAAACCCCTTGGCCGATAGAGCAGGGTCAACACCAGCAGAAGGCCAATCAAGACAGATTGCAACGCCCCGCCGCGCGCCTGCCAGACCGGTGGCAGCATGTTGGCAACGAGCGCGCCGGAACCGGACCAGATCGCCCAGACAACCAGCGCACCCAGAATGGCGCCGCGATTGTTGCCTGATCCGCCAAGGATCAGCATGGTCCAGATCTGGAACGTGACAATCGGCATGAAATCGAACGGGCTGATGTACGCGATGAACCCGACATAGAGCGCACCTGACAGGCCCATCAGACCAGCGCCGAGCATCAGGGCCTCAAGCCGGTAGCGCAGCACGTTCTTGCCAAGGGATTGGGCCGCAACCTCATCCTCGCGGATTGCTTTCAGAACCCGACCCCAGGGCGAGCGAACAATGGCTTCGACCCCCCAGTAGACGATGCCAAGCGTTACCGCGACGAGGCCGAGATAAAAGACGCCATAGGCCGCGTTGCTTTCAAACAGGTCCTGGAGCGGCCGTGGAATGCCATGAAGCCCAAGGTTGCCGCCTGTCAGCCAGTCGGAGTTCAGCGCAGCAAGCTGGATCGTGATCGCAATGCCGAAGGTGGTGATTGCGAGATAGTCCTCGCGTAATTTGAGCGTCGCGAGCCCCAATAAGAGTGCACCAAACATCGAAGCGATGATGGCGCCTGCGATCCCGACCATGAAAGGCATCGAGAAGCCGCCGAAAAAGTCAGCGCGGGGAGGGCCGGTCAGGATTGCAAAGGTGTAGCCGCCAATCGCCAGGAACCCGACAACACCGGCATTGAACAGGCCCGTGAAACCCCATTGCAGGTTCAGCCCAATGACGGCGATGGCGTAGATGCCAACAACGGTAAAGAAGAAGATGAGGTAGGCGGTCACCGCTCACCTCGCCCGAAAAGACCGTGCGGACGCAGGTACAGGAGTACCAGCATCAGCAGGAACGGTATGGCCATCTTGTAGCCCGGCGAAATCCAGATGACCGACAGGTTCTCGGCAAGACCCACGATCAAGCCACCAACCACGGCGCCAAAGACAGAGCCTGCGCCACCAAGGATCGCAGCCGCAAACAATGGCAAAAGGAGGTTGAACCCCATCTCGGGCCGCAACTGGACAGTCAGCCCAAAGAACACGCCCGCCATGGCGGCAAGCCCTCCGGACAGGATCCATGTCCAGCGCGTGACAGAGTTCACGTCAATGCCGGACACGCTTGAAAGTGTTGGGCTTTCGGCCACAGCGCGCATGGCAAGACCTGCGCGCGTGAAGGTCAGGAATGCCCAGAGCGCCACAACCAGCACCAAGGTCAGGCCAAGCACCAGAATCTGGTCGGGCATCACGCGAATGCCCGGCGGGATCAGGATCGCCATCGTCAATTCGCGAGAGTAATACTCGGGTGAAGCACCAAACCCGAGCATGATGAGATTGCGCAGGATGAGGGCTGCGCCAAAGCTCGCGAAAATGAACGTCAACCGCGCGGCGTTGCTGCGACGAAGGCGGCGAAAGATGAGCCAGTCCGTCGCAAGCGCCAGGAGTGCGGTGCCGACACCGGCGGCCGCGATGGCCGCAAAGAACGGCCAGCCAATCGAGAAGGGGTCGATCGGCTGGGCGCCAATGCCGCTGAAGCTGACAAACACCAGCGCGATATAGGCCCCGAATGTCACAAGCTCGGAGTGCCCGAAATTTGCAAAGCGCAGGATCGTCATGGACAGCGTTACGCCGATGGCACCAAGCGCAATGATGGCGCCAGTCAGGATGCCATCGCTTGTGTGTTGCAGGAAAAGGGGGTCCATCAGGCGGCCTCGTCGATCTTGCCGAGATAAAGCTCGCCAAGCCTTGGATCATCAAGGAGTTGGCGCGCAGGCCCCTCGAGGCGCTCCTTGCCTTCGACAAGGACAAGCCCGCGATCTGACGCGCGCAACGCGGCCTTGGCATTTTGCTCAACCATCAATACGGCAACTCCGGTTGCGGCCAGTTCCTGCAGCTTTTCAAAGACAATCCCGACCATTTTTGGTGACAGGCCAGCAGATGGCTCATCAGGCATCAGCACGCGCGGCGAGCGCATGAGGGCACGTGCAAACGCCAGCATCTGACGCTGCCCGCCTGAAAGCTCGCGCCCCAGATGCCTGCGCCGTTCGGCAAGGTCCGGAAACAACACGAACATGCGCTCGATCGCCATGCGTGTGTCTGAAGCCGAAGGGGAGCCGGAAACCTTGAGATTGTCGACCACGCTGAGGGTGGTGAAGACGTTCTCGGTCTGCGGGACATAGCCAATGCCAAGGCCCGCGACCGCATGGGCGGGTGTTGAGGTCACATCCTTGCCATCGAGCATGACGGTTCCCGATGTCACCGGGACGAGGCCTGCGATGGCTTTGACAAGGGTCGACTTTCCCGCGCCGTTTGGGCCCAGAACCGTGAGAATGCTGCCGGGGATCACATTGAGCGAGGCACCGCGCACGATTGGCACGTCGGGAACATAACCGGCGACGAGATTGGAAATGGTGAGGACCGGCGCGCTCACATGACATCTCCCAGATATGCATCGATCACACGCGGGTCCGAACGCACGGCCGCGCCATCGCCTTCGAAGATCATCTTGCCCTGAGCCATGACATGGATCGGCCGGCACAGCCGCATGATCAGGTCCATGTTGTGCTCGATCAGCAAGAACGTGATGCCACGGGCGTTCAGAGCCAGGATCTTTTCACACAGCGTTTCAACCAGCGCCGGGTTGACGCCTGCTGCCGGCTCATCAAGCAGAATAAGCTTGGGATCTGTCATCAGGATGCGCGCGAGCTCGAGGAGCTTTCGCTGGCCGCCTGACAGGCTTGCCGCGGGCTCATGTGCAAGCCGGCCAAGCGTCGTGAACTCCAGAATTTCGTGCGCGCGATCCTGATTTCTGCGCTCTTCCGCGCCAATGCGACCCTGGCGAAACCAACCATTCCAGAACGCTTCCCCGGTCTGGGCTGGTGCCGCGAGCAGGACATTCTCCAGCACCGACATGTTTGGAAACGGGCGCGCAATCTGGAACGTGCGCGCAATTCCATGTCGAAAGCGCCAATCCGGGGTCTTTTGCTGGATCGGGCGGTTCTGAAACAGGATTTCGCCACTGTCTGGCTGCAGCGAACCTGCCAGAAGATTGAACAGGGTTGTCTTGCCGGCCCCGTTTGGACCGATCAGGCCCGTGATTCCACCTTGTGCAATTGACAGGGACACATCGTCGACAGCCTTGAGCCGACCAAAGGAGCGCGAAAGGGAACGGGCATTGAGCAAGGGTGATCTGACCTCCGACGATGAGGCCTCATCGCGATTGTGTCATCTTCCAAACTCGCAACCGATCTGGCAAGACCAGAATGATGGCATGTCTGGACAATCTTTAGCACTTGGAGCAGCGATGGCCCGCCGTTTGATTTCGTCAGGATCGGTCTATGAGGAGATGGCGGGGTATTCCCGCGCTGTCGTTGACGGCGACTGGGTGTTTGTGTCCGGCACTGTTGGATCAGATTTCCAGACCCGTCTCTTCCCCGAGAGCGTATCCGAGCAAGCGGAACAATCGATCAAGAACATTGCCTGGGCCTTGAATGAGGCCGGCGCCAGCCTGTCAGACATCGTCCGCATCCGTGTCTATGTCACGGACCGGGCCTACGTTGGCCCGGTCTCGGCTGTCCTTGGCAAGCATTTCGGCGCCATTCGCCCAACCAACACGACCATCATCTGCCAGCTTCCCGGCGAAGAGATGAAGGTCGAGCTTGAAGTGACCGCGCTGAAGCGAGGGTAGGGCGGCAGGGCGCTCGGGCACCCTCTTCCCCTGTTCGCCGGATCGCGCTAACTGCTTTGCCATGCGCGTTGGCCTTTACCCCGGATCCTTCGACCCGTTTACGAACGGGCATCTCGACATGTTGCGAGCGTCGTTCCGGATTGTTGATCGTCTCGTCGTGGCCATCGGCATCCACCCGGCCAAGGCGCCGCTCTTCACGCCGCAAGAGCGCGCGGAGATGATCGAAGAGGTTGTGGCGCCGATCGCAAAGGCGGCCGGTGTGGTCCTTGAGATCAGGACCTTCAACAATCTCGTGACGCAGTTTGCGGCAGGCGTTGGTGCGACGCTTCTGATTCGCGGCCTGAGGGACGGCACCGACCTCGACTATGAAATGCAGATGGCCGGCATGAATGCCTCCATCGCGCCGGGTCTCCAGACCGTGTTTTTGCCGGCAAGTCCGGAGGACCGCCACGTCACCGCCACGTTGGTGCGTCAGGTGGCGCAGATGGGTGGCGACGTGTCGCCGTTCGTGCCGCCCAGTGTTGTCGCCCGCCTTGCCAAAAAACTTGGGCCCAAGGCCTGAATTCACTCGCTCGGAGCTTATTCCATGAACCGTCGTACTCTTCTTGCTGCCGCTGCAGCCCTTGCCGCTGGCCCGGCGCTGGCACAGGCCATCCGTTTGCCTGCCGGCCTTGATCCCGAGAATACGCTCGTGATCACGCTGAAGGATGGCGATGTCATCATTCGCCTGCGTCCGGACCTTGCTCCCAATCACGTGACGCGGATCAAGACGCTGGCGCGCCGCAATTTCTACGACAACGTCGTGTTCCATCGCGTGATCGAAGGGTTCATGGCGCAAACCGGCGATCCGCGCGGCAATGGCACGGGTGGATCTGATCTGCCGAACCTTGCAGCTGAGTTTTCCCGTTCTGCCCGCTTCCAGCGCGGCACGCTTGGAATGGCGCGATCGCAGGATCCAAACTCCGCCAACTCGCAGTTCTTCATCAACTTCGTCGCGACCCCATTCCTCGATGGCCAGTACACCATCTTTGGTGAGGTGGTTCAGGGCATGGAGTTTGTGGATCGGATCAAGCGGGGAGCTCCTGACACCGGCGCAGTGGCCGCGCCACAGGACAGGATGATCCGCGTGCGTGTGGCTGCGGATATCCGGTGATCCGGGGCGCAGCAGCGCTTTTCCTATGCCTTGCCGCCAGCCCAGCTCTTGCTGCCGGCCCAGGACCCATTGAACGCGTTTCAGGGATTGGACCTTGGTTCATGTCGTGCTGGCGCTCGCCGTTCGAGCTGCCCATAAACGACGTGACCGAGATCACGGTACGTTTCATGCTGAAGCGCGATGGCGCGGTATTTGGCGAACCCAGGATCAGCTATTCAACGCCTGGGTTGCCAGAACAGGTGCGAGACACTTACAAGGCGGCCGTGTTCAGGATGCTGGCGGACTGCGCGCCGGCCCCTGTTAGCGAAGGGCTTGGTGCGGCCGTTGCTGGTCGCATTTTCTTTCTTCGTGTCATTCACCGCAACGATCAATCTCCACGGAGCTCCTGATGGCCCTCGACCCTGAAAACACACTCGTGATGGAAACGACCAAAGGCAAAGTTGTCATCACACTACGCCCCGACCTCGCGCCTGGCCATGTCGAGCGCATCAAGGAGCTCGCGCGCGAGAGCTTCTATGACAACGTCGTGTTCCATCGCGTGATTGACGGGTTCATGGCGCAAGGCGGCGATCCGACCGGAACAGGCATGGGCGGCTCCAAGAAGCCAAACCTGAAGGCGGAGTTTTCGCGCGAACCGCATATTCGCGGTGTCTGCTCGATGGCGCGTTCGCAAAACCCTGACTCCGCCAACTCGCAATTCTTCATTTGCCTCGATGATGCCCGCTTCCTTGATCGCCAGTACACGGTCTGGGGTGTTGTCGAGAGCGGGATGGAGGCTGTCGATCAGTTCGCACGTGGCGAACCGGTTCCAAAGCCTGACAAGATCGTGTCGATGCGCGTCATGGCGGACATTGCCTGAAGCGGCATGAGCCTTGCGGGGCAGGGGGTGGGTGTCCATCCCCCGTCCCGGAGGCGCACATGCGTGTATCGTTTCTGGCCATTGTTGGCCTTGCTCTCGCTCACTTCGCCGTGAGCCCTGTTCTGGCAGATGGCATGCCGGGGGATCAGCGCCGTCGAGCGCCGCCGCCACTGGTGCCAAACGTCGAAGTCATTATTCAAACGCCCTGGACGCTCGATATTCCGGCAGAACCATGCTGCAAGGATCGAAATGTGGGGATCATTGCCGGGGTTGATGCCGGCGCCTTCGGGCAGAGGCCGGGTGCCACTGGCGCGCCGCGGGTTCAGATCCCGCCGATCAACTTGCCACCAGACCTTTTGGCAGTGTTGCGCCAAAGGCTCGGTTTGCCGCCATTGCCATGATTGCTTAAGGCTACGCCCAGAGCCCTCTACCGCCCCGGCAAATCAGTCCCTATATCCCTTGAGACCGCCTGATCTGCGCTTGTTGAGTCGTCGCGCTGGAGGGCCAACGCAGTTGAGGACACTGAAATGCGCGATCCCGTTGATACCTTCCGTATGAGCTTCTGGCCGACGGTGATTGAGTCCACTGCTCGCGGCGAGCGGGCGTTTGACCTTGCTTCGCGCCTTCTGCGCGAGCGTATCATCTTCCTCACCGGTCCGGTTGAGGATGCCATGGCCACATCCGTGTGCATGCAGCTCCTGTTCCTTGAGTCGGAAAATCCGAAGAAGGAAATTTCGATGTACATCAACTCGCCGGGTGGCGTGGTGACGTCGGGGCTGTCGATCTATGACACGATGCAGTTCATCCGTTGCCCGGTTCAGACACTGTGCATGGGCCAGGCCGCATCGATGGGCTCGCTCCTTTTGACTGCAGGCGCGAAGGATATGCGCTTTGCCTTGCCACATGCGCGCGTGATGGTTCACCAGCCGTCCGGTGGCGCACAGGGCCAGGTGACCGACATCCTGATCCAGGCCAAGGAAGTCGAGAATCTGAAGCGGCGCTTGAATGAGATCTACGTCAAGCACACCGGCCAAACCTACGAGACGATCCACAACGCGCTGGAGCGCGACAACTTCATGACCGCCGAGCAGGCCAAGGATTTCGGCCTGATCGACAAGATCCTCGACAAGCGTCCCGAAGAAGCCGCTGCCTGAGGCATATTCACGCGGTGAAGGCCGGTTTTGCTAACCACTTCTTGATCCCTGTGGTGTCAGCATGCTTGCATCACTGGATTACGAGGCGTACGCCTCGTAGATTGCTTGCGGGTTCTGCGGTTGCAGACCAAACAAAAGGGCAGGCATCGGGCTTGGTTCCGATGATCTTGCGGAGGGTATTGAGATGAGCAAGACCGCCTCTGGCGACTCGAAGAATACCCTTTACTGCAGCTTCTGCGGCAAGAGTCAGCATGAAGTTCGCAAGTTGATTGCGGGTCCGACCGTGTTCATCTGCGATGAATGCGTCGAATTGTGCATGGATATCATCCGCGAGGAGAACAAGTCTTCTCTGGTCAAGTCGCGCGATGGAATTCCAACACCGCGCGAAATCGCAAAGGTTCTCGACGATTACGTGATTGGGCAGGATTATGCCAAGCGCGTGCTCTCGGTTGCTGTGCACAATCACTACAAGCGATTGAACCACGCGGCCAAGAACAACGACGTTGAGTTGGCAAAGTCGAACATCCTGCTGATCGGGCCCACAGGCTCGGGCAAGACGCTTCTTGCCCAGACCCTGGCGCGAATCCTTGATGTGCCGTTCACAATGGCCGATGCGACGACGCTTACCGAAGCAGGCTATGTTGGTGAGGACGTCGAAAACATCATCCTGAAGCTGTTGCAGGCGGCGGATTACAACGTCGAGCGCGCCCAGCGCGGCATTGTCTATATCGACGAGGTCGACAAGATCAGCCGCAAGTCCGACAACCCTTCGATCACACGCGATGTGTCGGGCGAGGGTGTGCAGCAGGCGCTCTTGAAGATCATGGAAGGCACCGTTGCATCGGTTCCTCCGCAGGGTGGGCGCAAGCATCCCCAACAGGAATTCCTGCAGGTCGACACGACGAACATCCTGTTCATCTGCGGTGGCGCGTTTGCGGGCCTCGACAAGATCATCTCAGCACGTTCGCGCAATACGTCGATTGGCTTTGGTGCGTCCGTTGCCGGGCCGGATGATCGCAGGATTGGCGATCTGTTCCGCAAAGTGGAGCCTGAGGACCTGCTGCGCTTTGGTCTGATCCCGGAGTTCATCGGTCGTCTGCCGGTTCTTGCAACCCTTGAAGACCTTGATGAAGCCGCGCTGATCAAGATCCTGACCGAGCCAAAGAACGCGATCGTCAAGCAGTACCAGCGCATGTTCGAAATGGAACAGGTGGCTCTGGCGGTCAAAGATGATGCCCTTCGCGCCATTGCCCGCAAGGCAATCGAGCGCAAGACGGGTGCACGCGGACTTCGTTCCATCATGGAAGGCATCCTGCTTGACACGATGTACGATCTTCCCGGCCTCGAAGGCGTTGGTGAGGTCGTGATCTCGTCGGAAGTTGTCGATGGCAAGGGCAGGCCGCTCTACATCTATGAAGAGCGTCCGGCGGAAAAAACCGCGTCCTAGGGGCGCATTTGTCTCAAGTCATGAGTCAAGGGCGCCCGGTGGCTTGAACCTCCGGGCGCCTTTTCGCATTTTTGCTGCCCCGATGGTCTTTGCATGCGCAGGGTCTTGAAAGGCCCGGCTTGAGTGGCTCAACTCCGTGAGTCTATGCCGGTCGACTTCACAAGAATGCGATGTTGAACCACCCCATACCAAGTCTTGAAACCTCGGGGTTGGATCGCCACGTGATATTGCAAGCGAACATCGTACGGGAAAGCGTCAAAGTAAGATGGTCCCCTCGGTAGAGTTCGACGTATACCTGTATTGGGTGCACCCGTTGAGCGTTCGGCCTCGCGGGTACCTCGTGAAAGGACTTCGCCAGTGACCACCAAGAAAGAGGCGTCAAGCCGCCAGCCTGAAACGGTGCATCCGGTTCTTCCGTTGCGCGACATCGTCGTGTTCCCCCATATGGTCGTGCCGCTTTTTGTTGGCCGGGAAAAGTCGATCCGCGCGCTGGAAGAGGTGATGAAGGCTGATCGCCAGATCCTGCTCGTGACGCAGAAGAACGCAGGCGATGATGATCCGACCATCGATGCGATTTACGAGGTCGGCACACTTGCCTCGGTCCTCCAGCTTCTGAAGCTGCCAGACGGCACTGTGAAGGTGCTCGTTGAAGGGGCAGGGCGCGCGCGCGTCGTCGGCTACACCGACCGCTCGGAGTATTTCGAAGCCCGCGCCGTGAGCGTTCCCGACGCTGCTGAAAGCGCCGTCGAGGTTGAGGCGCGAGCCCGTTCGGTCGCGTCCGAGTTTGAAAACTACGTGAAGCTCAACAAGAAGGTGTCGCCTGACGTTGTGGCAGCTGTCACGCAGATCACCGAGCCCTCAAAGCTCGCTGACACGGTTGCATCCCATCTCGCCATCAAGATTGCTGACAAGCAGGACATCCTCGAGACCGCCAAGGTATCGGCGCGTCTTGAGAAGATCATGGCCGTGATGGAAGGCGAGATTTCGGTTCTTCAGGTCGAGAAGAAGATCCGCACCCGCGTCAAGCGTCAGATGGAGAAGACGCAGCGCGAGTATTATCTCAACGAGCAGATGAAGGCGATCCAGAAGGAGCTCGGCGACGGCGAAGACGGCAAGGACGATCTGGCTGAACTCGAAGAGCGGATCAAGACAACCCGTTTGTCCAAGGAAGCCTTTGAGAAGGCAACTGCGGAGCTGAAGAAGCTGCGCCAGATGTCGCCGATGTCGGCTGAGGCAACCGTCGTGCGCAACTACCTGGATTGGCTGCTGTCGATCCCGTGGGGCGACAAGGCGCGCGTGAAGAAGGACATTCCTCACGCTTCCGATGTGCTGGACGAGGACCATTTCGCGCTCGCGAAGGTCAAGGAGCGCATCCTTGAGTATCTTGCGGTCCAGAGCCGCTCGAACAAGATCAAGGGTCCGATCCTGTGCCTCGTCGGCCCGCCCGGCGTTGGCAAGACGTCACTCGGCAAGTCCATCGCAAAGGCGACCGGGCGCGAATTCGTGCGCGTGTCGCTTGGCGGTGTGCGTGACGAGGCTGAGATCCGTGGCCATCGCCGCACCTACATTGGATCGATGCCCGGCAAGGTCATCCAGTCCATGAAGAAGGCGAAGAAGACCAACCCGCTGTTCCTGCTCGACGAAATCGACAAGATGGGCATGGATTTCCGTGGCGATCCGTCATCTGCCCTGCTCGAGGTCCTTGATCCCGAACAGAACTCGACATTTGCCGATCACTACCTCGAGGTCGACTACGACCTGTCGAACGTGATGTTCATCACGACCGCAAATACACTGAACATCCCTGCGCCTTTGATGGATCGCATGGAGATCATTCGTATCGCGGGCTACACGGAAGACGAGAAGCTTGAGATCGCCAAGCGCCATTTGATCCCGCATCAGATGAAGGCTCACGGCTTGTCCGCGAAGGAATTCGCGGTCGACGACGACGCTCTCCTCGAGGTGATCCGCCGCTACACCCGCGAGGCGGGCGTGCGTAACCTTGAGCGCGAGATTGCCACGCTGACCCGCAAGGCAGTGAAGCAGATCGTTACGGCCAAGAAGGGCGCAAAGAAGCTCGTCAAGGTAACGTTGCCCGTGGTTGCCGAGTTCCTTGGCGTTGCGAAGTATCGCTACGGCGAGGCAGAGACCGAGGATCAGGTCGGCGTTGTCACCGGGCTTGCCTGGACCGAAGTCGGCGGCGAATTGCTGACCATCGAAGCTGTCCTGATGCCCGGCAAGGGCCGCATGACGGTGACCGGCAACCTTCGCGACGTGATGAAGGAATCGATTTCGGCTGCAGCGTCCTATGTGCGCTCACGCTCGATCGATTTTGGCATCAAGCCGCCATTGTTCGACAAGCGTGACGTTCACGTCCACGTTCCCGAAGGCGCAACGCCAAAGGATGGGCCGTCAGCGGGTATTGCCATGGCGACCACGATTGTGTCGGTCATGACCGGCATTCCGGTTCGGCGCGACATCGCCATGACCGGCGAAGTGACGCTGCGTGGGCGGGTGCTTCCGATTGGCGGTCTGAAGGAAAAGCTTCTCGCGGCGCTGCGCGGTGGGCTGAAGCGGGTCCTCATTCCAGAAGACAATGCCAAGGACCTCGCCGAGATCCCTGACAATGTGAAGAGCGGTCTTGAAATCATCCCCGTCGCGAAGATGGAAGATGTGCTGAAGCATGCGCTTGTGCGCCAACCCGTTCCGATCGTTTGGGAAGAGCCCGAAGACACGGTTGCAAAGGCCTCGGAAGAGGACGGTGCAGGAGCGGGCCTGCGCGCTCACTAGGCGAAAATAGTGTCCGCGCCCTGAAGCAAGGGCGCGGAGCTTTTGAGCCTTGATCCTGGCGCGTGCAGGATCGGTTCTCGCTCTGAAGCTGTTTTGACGTTGACCTGCGGCGCTCCTTCATCGGAGCGCCGTTTTGGTTTGCTGGAAAGACGACGCAAGCACGCCTCAGCATGCCGCGGTTCAGGCGGGGCATGTTGCAAACTGCCTTGGCCCTCAGCGTTTCTGCTTGCGTTTGGGGCTGTTCCCGGCTACCTCGCGGCCATCACACACGCAGTGCCAGCCGGGCGAAAGCCCGTCCTGACCGGTGCGGGGCTTGCCCCGGACTTGCACTGCGGAGGAAAAACCGGAACCAGGAGAACGGGATTATGGCTATCCCAGACGTCACTATGCGTGGGCTGCTCGAAGCGGGCGTCCATTTCGGCCACCAGGCCCACCGTTGGAACCCGAAGATGGCGCCGCACCTCTATGGTGTGCGCAACGGCATCCACGTCATCGATCTGTCGCAGACCGTGCCGATGGCGCATCGCGCCTTGCAGACCATTTCTGACACGGTTGCAGCCGGCGGACGTGTCCTGTTCGTTGCGACCAAGCGCCAGGCGCAGGAAGCAATTGCAGATGCGGCAGCGCGCTGCGGGCAGTTCTACGTCAACCGCCGTTGGCTTGGCGGAACGCTGACGAACTGGAAGACCGTCTCCAACTCGATTTCGCGGCTGAAGAAGCTCGAAGAAATGCTCGCCGGCGAAGCCCAGGGCTTCACGAAGAAAGAGCGCCTCGACCTTCAGCGCGAGCGCGACAAGCTCGACAATTCGCTCGGCGGCATCAAGAACATGGGTGGCGTGCCGGAGCTTTTGTTCGTGATCGACACGAACAAGGAAGACATCGCCATCAAGGAAGCGCGCCGCCTCAACATTCCGGTCGTCGCCATCCTTGACTCAAACTGCGATCCCGATGGCATTACCCTGCCGATCCCGGGCAACGACGATGCAGGCCGCGCCATCGCGCTTTACTGCGAACTCGTCGCCCGTGCCGTGATCGACGGTATCGCGCGCAGCCAGGGTGCTTCGGGCATGGATATGGGTGCAGCTGAAACACCTATGGCGGAAGAGATCGTCGCAGAAGCGCCTAGCGCGTGATTCTGATGTGCCAGCTTCGATAAACGAGCTGGCGTAAAGACACACAAGACCTTGCGGGCCAAGCAATTGGCCCGCTCTCGCATGACCATACGAACAGAATAAAGAGAGACTGTTATGGCTGAAATCACCGCGGCGCTCGTCAAGGATCTGCGCGAGAAATCCGGCGCAGGGATGATGGACTGCAAGACGGCGCTGACCGAATCCGGCGGCGATGTCGAGGCTGCCATCGATTGGTTGCGCAAGAAGGGTCTGTCCAAGGCGGCAAAGAAGGCTGGCCGCGTTGCTGCTGAAGGTCTGGTCGGCGTTTGGTCCGGCGGCACGCGCGCGTCCGTCGTCGAGGTCAATTCCGAAACCGATTTCGTTGCGCGCAACGAAGCCTTCCAGGGCCTCGTCAAGATGATCGCGCACGTGGCCTTCAAGGTCGGCAGTGACATCGAGGCCGTCAAGGCAGCGCCTGTCGGCACGTCCGGCACGGTTGCAGACGCTGTTGCATCTGCGATCGCGACAATCGGCGAGAACATGACGCCGCGTCGCGCTGCTGTGCTTGAGGTTTCTGCAGGTGTCGTGGCGAGCTACGTCCACAATTCAGTGTCTGACGGGCTTGGCAAGATCGGCGTGTTGGTTGCGCTTGAGTCCACCGGCTCGAAGGACGAACTCGCCATCATCGGCCGTCAGATCGCAATGCATGTTGCGGCTTCAAACCCGGTCGCGCTGAATGCCTCTGAAGTCGATGCGGCAACCCTTGAGCGCGAGAAGAATGTCTTGCGTGAAAAGAACGCCGGCAAGCCTGCCAACGTGCTCGAGAAGATCGTTGAAAGTGGTCTCAAGACCTATTTCAAGGAAGTCTGCCTCGTTGATCAGCCCTTCGTGATGGACCCTTCCAAGTCCGTTGCCCAGGCTGTGAAAGAAATCGAAGGCAAGGTCGGCGCACCGGTCACCCTCAAGGGCTTCCAGCGTTTCGCGCTCGGCGAGGGCATCGAGAAAGCCGAGAGCGATTTTGCTGCCGAGGTTGCAGCTGCCGTCTCCGGCGGTTGATCGATCATCACGGGCGACCCATCGGTCGCCCGTTTTCCTATCCGCCGCTTTGCGGCTTGATGAGTGCATAACAAGCGAGGCTCTCCCATGACACGTCCGTGGAAGCGCGTTTTGGTCAAGGTCTCTGGCGAAGCCCTCATGGGCCCCGAGCGCTTTGGATTTCACCCTGAAACCATGGCTCGGATTGCAGCCGATATCGTCAAGGCCAAGTCTCTTGGTGTTCAGGTCGCCGTGGTTGTCGGCGGTGGCAATCTGATCCGCGGCGTGAAGATGGCAGATCGTGGCATGGAGCGCGTGGTCGGCGATCATATGGGCATGCTCGCGACCGTCATGAATGGCTTGGCGCTCGACGGCGCGCTCAGGGCTGCTGGCGCAGAAAGCCGTGTGCTGTCTGCGGTGCCACTGCCAACGATGTGCGAGGATTACGCCCGTCAGAAGGCCGTCCATCATCTCGATATGGGGCGCATCGTCGTGATGGTCGGCGGCACGGGCAATCCGTTCTTTACGACCGACACAACAGCGGTTTTGCGCGCGGCGGAAACCGGCTGTGATGTGATTCTGAAAGCGACCAATGTCGATGGCATCTATTCGGCAGATCCAAAGAAGGATCCGGCCGCAATGCGCTTTGACCGGCTTTCTGCTGACGAAGCACTGGAGAAACGGCTTGCGGTCATGGATACCGCTGCGTTCGCCCTTGCCCGCGACAACGGCCTGCCGATAATTGTATTCTCGATTCATGAGCCGGATGCGATCACATCCGTTCTGCAGGGCAAAGCTCGCTCGACGTTTGTCACGCCGTGAGAACCGCTGGCCTTGATCACCTGACCTGGGATTTTTGATATGGCGACTGTAACTTTCGACCTCAATGACATCAAGCGCCGCATGAGTGCGGGTGTTGACGTGTTGAAGAAGGACCTCTCTGGTCTTCGTACAGGGCGCGCGTCACTGAACCTCCTGGAACCCATTACCGTTGAGGCCTATGGCGGGCGCTCCCACCTCAAGGAAGTTGCCGGCATCAGCGTTCCGGAACCGCGCATGCTCCAGGTCAGCGTTTATGATCGTGGCCTTGTGGTTGCGGTTGAGAAGGCGATCCGTGACGCCAATCTCGGCCTCAATCCCCAGACCGAAGGCTCGACAATCCGGATCAAGATCCCGGAGTTGACCCAGGACCGTCGCAAGGAACTCGTCAAGGCAGCCCACAAATATGCTGAGGATCAGCGGGTTGCCGTGCGTCACGTGCGCCGTGATGGCATGGAGCTTTTGAAGAAGCTCGAGAAGGACGGCAAGATTCCGCTCGATCAGGCCAAGCGCGACGAGGTTCTTGTGCAGAAGGCGACGGATGAGTCGATTGGGGAAATCGACAAGGCGCTCGCTTCAAAAGAAAAAGAGATCATGACGGTCTAGCCCCGGTGTGGCACACCGGTTTTGGCGGGCGATTCTGATGGCGCAAGATGGTGGTTCACGAAACGACTTGGCGGCATCGCGCCGCCTGCCGCGTCA
>JAIYEB010000075.1 GCA_027487195.1 Hyphomicrobiales bacterium
ACCAAGGGAATGGGTTGCGGGCGCGGCCCCTGAGGCGGCGTCGTGAACGTCACACCATAAGCAATCATCAGGCCTGTGACCGGCGACAGGACAAGGAGCGGCAAGAACACCCACGCACCCACCTTGTGCCACCCGCCGGGCGTGTTGCGCGGGCGTGCAAAGCCCATCAGGAGCCCAATGGGCGCCAGGATCAGCATGGCCCAGGTCGAGGCTTCAACCAGCCAGCCCTCCTCAAACAACAGCGTTTCATGGGCTGCACGCGCAAACCCGAAAATGTCGGCGAGGAAGAATGTGCCCTCAGCGATCTTTTCGCCTGTCACGAGATTGATGTCGGTGCGTTCGCCCTCGCTGTCAGAAAAGGCGAAGACCCCGTCATAGGTGCGGATCGACAGGCTGCGTGCCGTGTTGGAAGGATCGTGGGTGGCGAGAAATCCGAGAATGCGCTCGCTTGATAGGCTGCCCGGCTTGATCGAACCCGTCGCGGCTATGGGCTCAAACGACAGCACAAGGCCGGTCAGGACCACGCCGAGCAGCGGCAGGGCTGAAATCAGCGCAATCCACCGGTGAAGTTTCAGGCTCCAGGCTTTGACCCACATGTCATCTCGTCCCCATTGGCTTGGCGACAGGACAAGGTCATGGGAGCCATAACAAGGTCAAATTACAATGCCGTAATGTCGCGTTCATGAGAGCGCGATGTTCAGCAAAAGAGCACTTGGAACAGGCTTTTGATGTGGCCTGTGACCATGACGCCCATGGGCTATTTCGTTACGTTGAGATAAGGGCACGTGCAGCGCGCGCTTGCATGAAGCCGCGCTTACCCGTGAGGTTGTAGTGCTCAAATCGGTTCAGGTCGCGCTCTGGATCATCGTTGTTCTGGCGGCCGGCGCACTTGGTTTCCTCGTTGTCGACAACCAGCGCCAGCAATCCCAGCTGCAAACACCGCAAGGGCAGGGCGCTGCCCTTCAGGGCATGGGCGCTCCGGTGGCAACGGTCGGCGGGCCCTTTGTTCTGACTGATGAGGATGGGCGTCGTTTCGACAGCCGGTCGATTGCCGGCCAGCCCTATGCGGTCTTTTTCGGCTTCACCCATTGTCCGGACGTGTGCCCGACATCGATGCTCGAGATAGCCACCATCCTCAGGGATGCGGGCCAGGTTGCTCAGGATTTCCGCGTCTATTTCATAACCGTCGATCCCGAGCGTGACACGCCGGAGCTTTTGAAGGTCTACACCGACAGCTTCGACCCGCGCATCATCGGCTTGACCGGGTCTGTCGAGGAAATCGCCGCTGTTGCACGCGCCCATCGCGCCTTTTATCGCCGCGTCTCCACGGGCGGTGAGAGCTACACCATGGACCACACCGCCTCGGTTTACCTCATGGATGGACAGGCGCGATTTGTCGGAACCATCGCCTATCAGGAAGATCATGCAACAGCGGTTGCCAAACTCAGACGTTTGATCGCAAGCCGCTGACGCGCCTCAGTTGCTGCGCGCCTCGAGATGTTTCTTGAGCGGAATGGCCGCAAGAGACAGCGCTGCAAGTCCGGCAAGGCCGGCGAGGATTTCCGGTGTTAGGATTGAGGCTGGCGTTACAGCGCCGCCCTGGTCGAGAACCGAGCCAAGACCCGCGCCCGCAAGCGAGAACACAACGGTTCCAGGAATGATGCCAAAGAACGTCGTGAGGACGTAGATCACAAGCGGCACGCCAACGAAGGCCGGAACCAGGTTGACGAGAAAGAACGGAAAGATTGGCACAAGCCGAAGCACCAGCAGGTAGGATGCGGCATTGCGCCTGATGCCTTCAGCAAGTCGCGCTGCAGGCGCGCCAAACCGGTCGAGCGCATTCTCTCCGAAAATGATTTTCGCAAACGAGAAGATCAGCGTCGCGCCAAGGGTAGCGCCGGTGACCGTCAGGAACGTTCCGAGCACGGGTCCAAAAAGAAATCCGCCGGCAAGGGTGAGGAACACTGCGCCCGGAAACGAGAATGCAACGGCTGCGATGTAGACCGCGACATAGGCAAGGCTTGCATAGATCACGTGGCCTGAAACCCAGACCGTCAGCGCCTCGCGATGGAGCTTCAGCGTGTCAAGCGACAGGTAGTCGGTGAGGCCTGACCATCTGAGCGCCATGAACGCCGCACACGCTGCAAGCACCAGCCAAAGCCTGCGGTCAAAAAACAGCTTTGCGAGCGACCGCGCCATGAAGACCCTTAGGGAAGGAAGCGTTGGACAAGACCAACAACACGGCGCGTCAGCGAACCATAGAGTTTTGGCGTATAGTAGCTGCCGGCGACCCTTTTTGAGATTTCAGCAAGCGTCGGGTAAGGCAGGATTGCGCTCGCAACGGCACCAATCCTGAGCTTTGCGGATATGGCAAGGCCCCAGGTCCCGATCAGTTCGCCGGCGTGCGGGCCAACAATTGTTGCCCCGAGAATGCTGCCTTTGGGGCCAAGCACGATTTTCGCCAGCCCTTGCGTGGCACGTTCGGCTTGCGCGCGATCATTGAGCTCAAACGACCAGGTCAGGATCTGCACCTGATATCCGCCTTTGCGGGCCTCTGCTTCGGTGAGCCCGGCATGCGCAAGTTCAGGATCGGAATAGGTCACCCAGGGGAGCGCCGCATAATCCACCTTGGCTGGCAGCCCAAACAGCGCATTCCGGATCACGATCCCGGCGTGATAGCCGGCGATATGCGTGAACTGGGGGCCGCCTGCGACGTCGCCAATGGCAAAGACCTTGCGGTTGCTGGTCAAGAGCCTTGCATCGACCGTGATGCCCTTGGCGCTGAACGTGATGCCGGCGCTGGCAAGCCCGAGCTCTTCAACGTTGGGCCGTCGCCCGGCAGCGACCAGCACATGGGAGGCGGCAATCGTGCGAGGAGGGGTTCCATCAAGCGTGACGATGATATCAGCGCCTTCGCGATGAACGCCGGCCACGCCAACGCCTTCGATCAGGTCTACGCCATCAGAAAGAAGGCTCGCGCGAACAACATCGACCGCCTCAGGTTCGTCCTTGGCGAGAATGCCAAACCGCTCGATGACAGTGACGCGCGATCCCAACCGGCAGAAGGACTGCGCCATTTCGATGCCGATCGGGCCACCGCCAATGACGACGAGATGCTCCGGGCGCTCCGTCAGCTCGAAGATGCTTTCGTTGGTCAAAAACCCGACATCCGACAGGCCGGGAATGGGCGGAACCGCTGCGCGCGATCCCGTCGCGATCACAAACCGTCGGGCCCTGATCTTCTCGCCGCCGGCCTCGACCGTCTGCGGGTCGACAAAGCGCGCTGCGGCCTTGATGACATGAACGCCAAGGCCCTCGAAGCGTTCAACGCTGTCATGGGGCGCGATGGCTGCAATCACACCATGCACATGCGCGTGCACTTCGCTGAAACGGATCTCGGGCGCGTTTGCATGAATGCCGAACGGCTTGCCATGGCGGACAGCGTTGGCGGCATGCGCAGCCGCAATCAGCGCCTTTGACGGCACGCAACCGGTGTTGAGGCAGTCGCCGCCCATCTCTCCCTTTTCGATCAGGATGACGGACGCCCCCATCTGCACTGCCCCGGCAGCAACGGAAAGCCCGCCAGACCCGGCGCCAATGACGCAAAGATCAGCAGACAGCACGCCGTCCTCACGCGTTGGGCGCTTTGCTGCGTTCTGGGTCTTCAAGTCCTGTGTCATCGAGCCGGTTTTCTGAGTGAACAAATCTGGCAGTGGCATTCGAGCGTGTCATGACGGGTGTTTTGATCGTCATGGCTTTGCCTGGGTCAGACGAACGACGTGATCGCAGCAGGCCCGAGAAGCCACAAGCCAAAGCATAGGGTTTGTGTAGCTTACACCAATCCCTGGAGCAGAGGTCGGCTCGTCGGGCCACAAGATCGTGAAGACCCTGTCCTCGGCTCGATCATTCGCCGGTTCCGGGCCGCGCGCCGTGGCAGCCCTACAGGAGAGCAAATCCCGCACGGCTGCAACCTGGAGTGGTCAAAGGCCTTCCAGGCGCCTGGCAGCGCTTACTGCGCCGTCTAAACCGGGGAGCCGGTGCCGAGATACCAGTCTGCAATGGCGTCGCCTTGCATGAACACCAATCCCGGACGCGCCATCAACGCGTCCAGAAGCTCCTCAAGCATTCCAATCCTGTGCGGCACGCCCGTGATGTAGGGGTGGATTGCAAAGCTCATGATCTTTGCGCCTGACAGCGGCCCGGGCGACGTGGA
>JAIYEB010000313.1 GCA_027487195.1 Hyphomicrobiales bacterium
GTTGACGGTGCCCGTGATCAACACGTTGTCGCCGATCGCCTCGGCGCGCACGATACTCGAAGGGAACACGCGGCGCAGCGTCCGGTTCAGCCCTTCTAGGTCACGCTCAACCACGAGATCAACCGAGGCGATCTGGCGACCATCCGCATCGAAGAAAAAGATATTGGTCGAGCCAATCCCCGTGCCCAGAAGGAAAATGCGCCTCTGGGAGCGGACAATCGCATTTCCGATCGCGGGGTTCGACACAAGGATATCGGCCGCATCACGCGGCAATTCCAGTATGACCGACTTCGACATCTGCAAACGAACTTCGCGTGCCCCGCCTGCATCTGTGATTCGGATCGGGGCCTGGGCTCCGCCTGATCTTGATTGCGCCTCTGCAGGGATCGAAAGGCCTGCACATGTCAGGACCAGCGATATAGCACTCAGGGCCATCTTGAAGCGTTTCACGTGCAAACTCCTGTCCAGGATCATGGCTTCACCTGCCCATGACCGGGACTTGTGTGGGAACACCGAAGCGCACGATGGTGACCGTGTTGCCTCGTGAAGGTGTATCTGACTGCTCGCGCGGCGCAGCGTTCGAGTCGGCGAGGCTGCGCAATGACAGGCTGATTTCGCCCATCTGCCGCGCAAGAGAGACGGCTTCGGCCTGCCTTGGGCTCAGCTCCATGGTCGCCGTCCGTCCAACAACGACCTTCTCGCCATCGCGTTCCTGGAACGTCTGGTCGATCGCCATCACACGGACATTGTGCAGGATGGTGTCGCTGACGATTGTTTCGTTTCCAGCCGAGCGCTGACGCTGGATCAAGATCACATCGACCCGGTCGTTCGGGAGGATGAAACCGCCCGCTCCGGTTTCAGGTGTGATCGGAACCGCAATGGCACGCATGCCTGCAGGCAACATGGCGGCCATGAAGCCGCCGCCGTCTGCCCGGATCAGGCGCTGGGAAATGATCGGCTCTCCTGCAGACAGCGGAAATCGCGTAATCGAGCCGCGCAGCTTTTCGAGCGCATCAGGCTCCGACGAGCGGCGAACGAAGTTTGGCGCAATCGCCGTATCCGGCCAGGGACGCCACATGATGTTGTCAGCGGTCAGACTGCCGCCGATCGGGACATTCTGCGTTGTAACTAGCACGTCTGTTGTTGGTTCGCGACGAACCTCGCCGGTCACAACCTGCTGCGGCGCAGGCGGCGGTTCACCACCCGAGAGCATGAACGCAAACAGTCCAGCGACGCCGGCTATACCAAGAACTGCGATGCGTGCGGGTTTCATGACAGAATGCTCCGATGCGGGGACGAACACCCCCGGTCCTCGAAAGAGTACATCTCAAAGCGTCAAGGCATGGTTAATCCCGCCTGTTGAGACAGGGTAAATGAACCCTTGACGTCAATAGAGATGCCGCAAGCACCTCAGAAACGCCAAACCCCGCGGCCTGGCGCGGGGTTTTCGTTGGTTTCGGCTGAGGATGTCGTCAGCTCAGGCCAACAGCCGCATTCATCCAGAACGAACTTGGGAACACGCACAGCGCGCCAGCCGCCAGTGCAATACCGTAGGGTATGCCGGTCTTTGGGTGGTGCAGGCGCAGGATCCAGTTTTGAGACGCTGCGAGCGCGGGCAAGGGCTGGTCACGCAGCCACAACAACCCGACCGTCAGGAACGCGCCGAGCACGGACCCGATGAGCAGGAACTGAAGCAGGGTGAAGTCGAGCCCGAACCAAAGCGCAATTGCTGCGGCGAGCTTCGCGTCGCCGCCACCCATCCAGCCCATGGCGAAGCAGCCAAAGCCTACGGCAAGTACCATTGCGAACGCTGCAAGGTGAAGTCCGATCCTTTCCATCGGCAGACCAGCCGCAACAGCCGCAGCGAAGAATCCGACAACCAGAATCGCCTGAAGCCTGTTTGATATGGTCATCGAAACAAGGTCGCTGGACGCCGCATAGGCCATGGCGGCCGGAAACAGCACGAAGACGAGAGCTGATAGCAACATCACGTTTTTCCCAACCTGAACGACTACAAGCATCACGGGGCAGCAGGGACCGAGAACCGGGGCCAAAGGAATCGGCGCCCGGATTTGATGTCCAGAATCAGTTGACGCGCAAACGCGTATTGATGTTCGTGAACATTGTCTGCAGGCGCGTGCCGAGAATGTTGACGATGGCGATTATGGCAACCGCAATCCCCCCTGCAATGAGGCCGTATTCGATGGCCGTTGCGCCGGATTCATCGGCGGCGAACTTCTTGACGAGGATGGTCATGAACATACTCCATTGCATCGGTGCAACTGTGTGAACTAAGCGCAGAGGTTTTTTCTCTGATGATCTGACTATAGCCTGCTAGCGTTTCAAAATCGTAACTGGCAGACGATATCCGAGAAGGTTGAACACCGAGGTATAAACTCAGTAAACACTGATTCTTTTCCAACCATATCTGGTCATGTGTACTCAGCATCTGACATCAAAAGCGGGGCACCCGTCGAAGGCGCCCCGTTTCTGATCTGATGGATCCAGCTTAGTTGACGCGGAGCTGGGTGTTGATGTTCGTGAACATCGTCTGCAGACGGGTGCCGAGGATGTTGACGATGGCGATGATGGCAACGGCGA
>JAIYEB010000002.1 GCA_027487195.1 Hyphomicrobiales bacterium
AGCTTTGCCGGCGTTCGCAACATTGATCGCCCGATCATCGAGGCTGCGCGAATGCTTGGTACGCCAACCTGGCGGATGGTACGCGAGATCATCGCGCCTGCGGCCTCACCTATGATCTTCACCGGCCTGCGCCTGTCGCTGCAGGCGTCCTGGACGACGCTTGTGGCCGCTGAGCTTGTCGGCGCGCTCGTTGGCGTCGGCTTCGTCTTGAACATGGCGCAACAGGATCTTTATCCCGGGATGATCCTGGTTGGCATGATCACAGTCGGTCTGCTCGGCTGGGCAACGACCTTTCTCCTCTCGCGTGTCGAACGCCGGGCGCTTGCCTGGAACGTTGCGGCGAAGGATTGAGCCATGAACGATCATCCGCTGTCGCTGAAGGAAACGGTGCTCTGGGGTTGTCTCGGGCTTTTCGCGTTTCTCGGGCTCTGGACGTTCCTCAGCACATCAGGAGTCGTGCCAAGCCAGTTCCTGCCAACACCGCTTGAGGTCGTGCAGCGCATCATTCGCCTGATCGGAGCGCCGTTTGCAGGCGCAACCTTGCAGCAGCATCTGGCGTCGAGTTTCGAACGCTATGCCTTCGGCGTTGTCCTTGCAGCTGCGGTCGGGATCCCGCTTGGCCTTCTGATGGGCTGGTATCGGCTGCTTGATGATGTCGTCACGCCGATCTTTGATGGCTTGCGCTTCATCGCGCCCATCGCCTGGGTGCCGTTTGCAGCGCTCTGGTTTGGCACAGGCATCGGCGGGCCGGTCCTGATCATTTTTGCAGGTGCCTTCCCGCCATGCCTCATCAACGCCTATCGCGGCGCACGCTTTGTTGAGCCGCGCCTTGTGGAAGCTGCCCGCATGCTCGGAACCGGCAGCTATCGCATGATCACCGAGATACTGCTGCCCGCTTCATTGCCATCAATCGTTTCCGGATTACGGGTTTCTGCCGGTCTTGGATGGCAATCGCTTGTTGGTGCCGAATTGATCGTGGCTGCCGCTGGCGTTGGCTTCATGATGGTCCAGGCCCAGGCAAATGTTGCAACGCCAACCGTTATGGCCGGTATGATCGCAATTGGCATCGTCGGCATGATCATCGACGTCTTGTTGCGACAGGGCGAAGCGTGGATGCGGCGTCGCCGCGGGCTGGAGGCCTAAACCATGGGTTCGATCCGTTTTGACAAGGTCGATAAGATCTTCGGTTCCAGCAGAGATGGCGTGAAGGCCCTCGACAACATCAATCTTGAGATTGGTGAAAAGGAGTTTGTTGCCATCGTCGGTCCGTCGGGATGCGGCAAAACCACATGCCTTCGTATGGTCGCGGGCTTTGAGGCGCCAAGCGCCGGAACAGTCAGTGTCAGCGGCAAAACCGTCACTGAGCCAGGGCCCGACCGCGCCGTTGTGTTCCAGCAGTTTGCGCTGTTTCCGTGGAAAAGCGTGCGTGAGAACATTGATCTTGGTTTGCGTAACAAGAACCTGTCGAAAGCTGACCGGGCCCAGAAAATCGAAGCTGCGCTCAAACTGATGAACCTTGAAAGCCACGCCGATGCGTTCCCGCATCAGCTCTCAGGCGGCATGCAGCAGCGCGTGGCAATTGCCCGCGCCTATGTGCTTGATCCCGATGTGCTTCTCATGGATGAGCCGTTCGGCGCGCTTGATGCGCAAACCCGCGTGGTCATGCAGGAAGAGCTTGTCCGGCTTGCAAGGGTCAATCCGCGCACGGTCCTGTTCATCACGCACGCTGTGGAAGAAGCGGTCTATCTGGCTGACCGCGTTGCGATCATGACGCGGCGGCCAGGGCGCATCAAGGAAGTCCTCGACATCAAGTCGGTCCGCGAGGCTGAGGGCTGGGACCGCTTCTCGAAGATCGAGGATGTCATGGATCTTGAATCCTTTGTGCATTTGCGCACGCAGATCTGGAAGTCGCTTCGCGAAGAAAAGGGTTCGCAAGTTGTTTGAGCCCCCTCGCCTCACCCGCGATCTGACGGAGCCTGAACCGATCCCGGAAGCGGGGATAGCGAGGGCCAATGAGTTGATGCGGTCTGGCCGGTTGTTTCGCTACGGCGAAATGGGCGCAGATCAGCTCGATGCAGCTCGCCTTGAGCAGGAGTTCGCGGCGTTTGTCGGGCGCAAATTCTGCATTGCGGTCAATTCCGGCGGGGCTGCGATCTTCCTTGGTCTCAAGATTCTGGACGTCAAGCCTGGCGATCCTGTTCTCGTCAACGGGTTCACGCTTGCTCCGGTTCCCGGTGCCATTGCGCATGCCGGCGCGCGACCCGTCATCGTGGCGATCACTGCCGATTACAAGATCGACATTGTGGATCTGAGGCACAAGGCGGTGACATCAGGCGCAAAAGTGCTGCTGCTTTCGCATATGCGTGGCCATATCGCGGATATGGACGCGGTCATGGGCGTTGCGGAAGAGCTTGATCTTCGCATCGTTGAGGACTGCGCGCACTCGCTGTGCGCCTCATGGGCTGGCAAAACCATCGGCACTTTTGGCGCCGTTGGCGCGTTCAGCGCTCAAACCTACAAGCACCTCAATTCGGGCGAAGGCGGGTTTTTGACGCTCGATGATCCTGATATGGCCGCGCGCGCGATCCTGCATTCGGGCAGTTACATGTTGCATGGCCAGCACCTGAGCAGCCCCGGTGCCGACATCCTTGGGCGATGGTCGGAACTGACGCCGAATTTCAGCATGCGCATGAGCGCGCTGTCAGCTGCGCTTTTGCGCCCGCAGCTTGAAGAGCTGCCACGTCGCGCCAGGCGATGGAACGAGATCCACGATCGCATTTCGCTTGGGATCGCGCCTTCAAGTGAAGTCAGGCTGCCACGGCGCGGCAACGCCGAGGCCTATTCGGCAACCTCGGTCCAATTCTCTGTGCCGGGCTTTCAGGCCGATGAGATGGTGGCGTTCCTGAAGCTGGCAAAGGCGCGCGGCGTACCCATCAAGTGGTTTGGTGCCGCTGAGCAGGTCGGCTTCACGAGCGCACCGCGCCATTGGCGCTATGCCGGCCCGCAAAGCGACCTTGAGGACACCCACCGCGTGCTTGCAACGCTGTGTGACATCCGCACGCCCGTGTCTTTGACCAATGCCGAATGCGACCTGATCGCGCTGATCGTCCGTGACGCGATTCAGACGGTTCTGGCCGCAAGACCTTCCACCCCGCAGGCAGCCAATGCCCGCATCGCGTCATGACAACCAAGGGAGAAACAACATGAAGAAATATCTGGCCGGACTTGGCCTTGTTGCACTGCTTGCGGGCATGCAACCAGCCGCAGCCCAAACGCCCGCACCCGCAGCGATTGGCGTCAGCCTTCAGCCTTCGCTGTATTGGGCGCTGCCGTTTCACTACGCGACCGTCAAGGGTTGGTGGGCGCAGGTCGGCCTTAACCCGAATTTCTCGTCATTCCCGGCTGGCGCCCCTCAGGTTGCAGCCGCAGCTGCGCGCTCGTGGGATGTTGGCGGAACCGGCTCTGTTCCAGCGGTGCTTGGCGCGGTGCGCTTCAACATCATGACCATTGGCATTACGAACGATGAGTCAAAAACCAACGCCATCATGGTGCGCGGCGAGCGCTTCGATGCCATTCGCGCGAACCCCTCATTGTTGCGTGGCCAGCGCATGCTGCTCACCACAAACTCAACGGTACATTTTGCTGCACGTCGCTGCCTTGAGCGCCTTGGCCTCAGCGCCAACGACATGCAGTTCGTCAATCTTGGCCAGGCCCAGATCATCACGGCTCTGACCTCCAACAATGGCGATATCGCCGGCGTCTGGGCGCCAAACACCTACACGCTCGAAGAGCGGGCTAACGCGCGCTACCTGTGCTCAGGCGCGGAAGCCAATGCGATTGTTCCCGGTGCGCTGATCGTGCGCGGTGATTTCGCGCGCGAGCGCCCTGATGATGTCGCTCGCTTCCTCGCGGTCTATTTGCGCGGCTGGTCATGGGCCAAGGCCAACCCGGCTGAAGCGCGCACGCTCGCACTCGACTTCTACAAGCAAGGTGGTCTTGAGGTTTCGGCGCGCGCGATGGATCAGGAATTCGCGCTTCGTCCGACATTCGGCCTTGATGAACAGCTGCGCATGATGGCGCGCGCAGGCACGACGCCCTCAACGGTCGATGGCTGGTTCGATGAAATCGCCAAGTTCGCAACCGAGGTCGGCACAATTCCGAACGCCCCCGCGGCCTCAAGCTACATCACGGACGATTTCCTGCGTCGTGTGGCCAACAACCCGCAGCTTCGCGCTTTCGCTACAGAGTTTGACCGCCGCTAGGTCTGCTCAAGAAGGTCTGACTGGCGGGTCGCCATCTGGCGGCCCGCCCCCAATCCCATGATGAGGCGGCAATGGCCATTACCTACCTGAAGACGGCAACCAAGACGCCGGAAACCGAAACTGACGCTGCGCGCGCTGTCGTGACGGAAATGCTGGCGAAAATCGAAGCCGGCGGCGAAAAGGCCGTGCGCGACTATGCGCTGTCGCTCGACAAATGGTCCGGCGCGATCGTGATGACGCCTGACATGATCGCTGAACGCATTCGCGATGTGCCGCAGTCTGTTCGCGATGACATTGAGTTTGCGGCTGGCCAGGTTCGCCGTTTCGCCGAGGCTCAGCGCAAGTCCATTTCAGACTTCACGCTGGAAATGTCGCCCGGCCTTCATCTCGGGCAAAAGCTTGTCCCGATCAACACGGCCGGATGCTACGTGCCGACCGGTCGCTATGCGCATATCGCGTCGGCCTACATGTCGGTGGCAACCGCCAAGGCTGCTGGCGTCAAGACTGTGATTGCCTGCTCCGCCCCTTACAAGGGCCAGGGCATTCACCCTCATGTGCTCTACGCCATGCAAATTGCGGGCGCGGACGTCATTTTGTGCCTTGGCGGTGTTCAGGCGATTGCGGCCATGACCTTTGGCCTTTTCACAGGGAAAAAGGCCGACATCATTGTTGGGCCAGGCAACAAGTTCGTCGCAGAAGCCAAGCGCATGCTGTTTGGCAAAGTCGG
>JAIYEB010000160.1 GCA_027487195.1 Hyphomicrobiales bacterium
AAAACGAAACGGCCGCCCGAAGGCGGCCATTCGATCTCTCTGGGGAATGGAGAGAATTGGAGCGGGCGAAGGGATTCGAACCCTCGACCCCAACCTTGGCAAGGTTGTGCTCTACCCCTGAGCTACACCCGCATCCGTCGTCATGCCGGTGCATCGCCCGGCAGGTGGCGTCGTATGCCTCAACTCCGCCGGGGATGCAACAGGGTCAGCCCGGAATTTCACCCGAGGCAGTCGATTGCGAGCACACTCTTGAGATTGCGTTCCAGAAGGTCGGCCGGGCGAAGGGTCGCGCCGGGTGCCTCGTCGGTGGTCTGGATGTTCTGGCGAGCAAGGAATGTGCGCACGGTTTGCAGGTTGATGCCGAAATTGATGTTCTGCGCGCGCCGATCCTCACCGATCTTGTCGAGCTGGGCCACAACCACGCCGACCACAAGGCCGGTCTCGTCAAACACGGGCCCGCCGGAATTGCCGGGCTGGGTTGGCGCGGTGTACTGGAACAGCGAGGCATCGCCCCGTGGGCCGCGCAAGGTCGAGATCAGGCCCTCGGTCACGTTGTAGCCGCCAAGCTGCTGGCGCACGGGAAAGCCGATCAGGACCACGCGCTCGCCTGCCCGCATCGGGGATGGACCGTCGGAGCGAAGCGACAGGGCAGGGGTGGTGGCGCCAGCCTCGACCAGAAGCGCAAGGTCCGAGGCCTCATCGGCTGCCACAAGCTGCAGGGGTGTGCGCCGCCCGTCGCGGAAGATTGCGACCGAACTGCACCCGTCAATGACATGGTTGTTGGTCAGCACGTGGCCCCGTTCGGAGATGTAGAAGCCGGTGCCTGTCGACACAAGCGACGTTCCGGGTGTTTGGCGCCCGATGGAGTAGCTGTCGCGATTGCACAGATCGACATTGCGCCGCTCGTCTCTTTGACCGCCGCGATAGACGATGCGCAGGTCATACTGGCAGACGTTCCGCGGCAGGCGCAGTTCAAAGCGGGCGCGCATGGGCAATGTATCGGCGCCAAGCCGATCAACGCCCCAATGGGTGTCGGTGGTCGGTGTCGCGTAGAGTTCCATGACTTCGCTGCGACCATCGTTCAGGAACGCGAAAGCCCGGCCATCGGCGGGTCCATCGCCTTCGACGATGCGCTGCTGGCTGTTGCGTCCACCGAATGCGAACTCGCGCGGGCGGCAGATGTTCTGGCGCATGCGGCGTTCTTCGCGCCCGCCGACAAAGCTCACCATGATGTCAAAGTCGCACTGTTCATCGCGCTCGATGGTGATCGCGCGTCGTCCGCCTGGCGGGATCGTGTCGTTCTGCAGCCGGCTGTCACCCCAATCATCAATACGCGAGGACGAGATGTAGACGTTCGCGATCGCAAGGCTTGATTGATTGACGATTGTCACCTCGCTGCGCACCACAACGGGCGTCCCGCCTGCGCGCGGTGTTGCCTTGCGCTCGCCCTGTCCGGCCTGCTGGGGCGGGCTTGCATATTCAATCTGAGAGGTGGTGCAGAGGTTTTGGGCGGTTCGAACCTCTTCCGCGCCACCCGCCCACGTGATGCGCACCTCATGGGCGCATGTGCCGCGCGCGACCTGGAACGTGCGCTCTGCGCCGCCTGCCAGCGTATCGGCACCCAGAAGATCTTCGCCCCAGGTGCGCGCACCGGCAACTCTCGCATTGATAACGTTGATGGCCGTGCGCGAGCGATTGATGACCGTGAACTCGATGGAAGGTCCATCGGCTGGCGGTGTGGCGGGCCTTGCCACCTGGGTCTGGCTTCCCGGTCCAACACCCGTTGCAAGGATGCGGGCTTCATTGTCGAAGGCCTTGAGCTGGTTCGTCCCATCGAATGCAAATCGGCCAATCGTGCACAGGTTGAGATTGTTGAAACGCGTTGGGCCGCCCTCATGGCCAAACACCACATCAAAATTGCAGGCCTGATCGCGCCTGACGCGACCGGTGAACACCTGTTCGCTCTCAAGGGTCGATGCGCCGAGAATGTCGACGCCGGCGCCGCCTTGTCCGGTGCGCGTCACGGTCAGGGTCGCAACGCCGCCGTCGGCGTCGTTTCTGACCCGGAAGAACACAAGCCCCCCCTCGCGCCGGGGCAGGCTTGCGTCGAGGTTGCTCGCCTCGCTAAGCGTTATGGTGCGGTTTGCGCATAGATCAACGTTGAGCCTCAGCTCTTCGGCCATGCCATCGCGCGTGGCGCGCACATCATGCCTGCAGGCTCCTGTGCGCAGCTGGAACTGAAATCTGCCGCCGGCATCAAGCGTTTCCGATCCAAGTCGGTCATCGCCCCAGGAGGGGTCTGTGGTTGGCGTCACGAACAGATTGATGATCGTATCGCTGCCACGATTGTTGACCGTGATGTTGGCAGCTTCCGTGCGCTGCGCCAGCGCGCCGGTCGTTGCAAGTGCGAAGAAAGCCACCGCGCCCGAAAGCCCCGTCAGAATTCGTTTCATCACGACCATCACCCCATGCCAGAGGAACTGATCCTGAACCAAAACGGGGGACAGGTCACGCGTCGATTGGAAGCATCGTCTGTTGGCTTGGGGTTGCGCGCTGCAGCTTCCAGCGCTGGATGGCAGCGTTGAGTTCGCCGCCCAGAATGAAAATCACGGCAATGAAGTAGAGAAACACCAGCGCAATCATCACCGAGGCAAAGCCTGCATACATAGTAGCATAGGTGGCAAACGACGCGAGGTACCAGCCAAACAGGGTTGCCGCGACAATCCAGAGGAGCAGGGTCATGATGATGCCGGGCAACACACCAAGCAGGCTGCGCTTGCCAGCCGGCAGCAGGAGGTGCGCCCACAACAGGCCGGTCAAAAGGATCAGTGCCGTGATCACATAGCGCGATGTCAGGATCTGGTCCTGCGCTTCGCGGATTTCGCGGGCGGCACCGGGGAATAGTCTGACGGCCGCTTCGAATGCCGGCGGCAGGAGAACGATCAGGAAAGCCAGGGCGAGCAGGCCAAGGGCTGCGAGAATGACAAAAAACATCGACTGGGCGCGGGTCTGGAACCACCAGCGATGTTCCGTCATGCCATAGGCGCGGTTCAACCCGACACGTGCAGCCTCGATGCCCGAAGACGAGAACCACAGCATAAGGGCTGCACCAATCGTCAGGAAATCGCGCCGCTGCCCGGTGAGGACATTGTGAACCTCGCTCTCTATCGGGCGCACGACCATGTCTGGCCAGGCCTCAAGCAACAGCTTTACAACCTGTTCGGCGAGTTCGCGCGTCCCGAGAAAGCCGGCAAGGGCCGTGACGAAAATCAGAAACGGAAACAGGGCCAGCAGCGTCGACAGCGCAACGTGACTGGCAATAGCCCAGCCATCATTCGCCGTGAAGCGCCAGTAGGCATCCCAGGCGAGGATCGCGGCGCGGCGGATCGAACGAAACAACGTGGGAGGACCTCACAACCAAGCCGTAACATAGGTGCGACCAGCGGTTTTCGCCAGTCGGCGAACAGATCAGACGTCAGGCGACGAGACCGCTCATCATGCGGCGTGTCCGCGACAACAGGCCCTCGCTGGCGGAACCGGCCTGCGAGATGCGCATCATATAGCGCCTGCCGCCCTCGCGTGGCTCGGCGTAGGACGCGATCCGCGCCAGAATGCGCCCCATCGCCGGGTTCTCGCCTGGGACGTCAAACCACAGTTCGATGTAACCCTCAGCCCGGGCCACCTCGATGGCAGCCAGAATGAGGCGCGTTCCAAGCCCGGCGTCGCGCGCTGACAATTCCACGGCAACCGAGATGGCTGCGACGCGGCCTGGGCTGACCGGCATGATCTCTGCGGCGCCGACAAGGCGCTGAAAACGGCGTGCGCCAATGACGCTGGCTTCGCGACCGGCCAGACGCAACGCGTGCGCCTGAAGGCTTGCCGTATCGACGTTGCGGCCAAACCGTGCGCCAAGCGCAGCCGTGTCGAGCTGCATCAGGTGGTCGAGATACTCAGCATGATCTGCAGCCGAAAGGCGGGCAATGTCCGGCGTGGTCATGTCTGCAACTCCATGTGAAGCCCAGACGTTGCGCACCATCAGGTTGCAGCCGGGTTAAGCCAGGACCCTTGACCTGGCTCCTTGATCAAATCATCACGCGCCACATGAGGTTTTCAAATCCAACGCGTGGCACCGCGACATTGATTGGTCTGTCGGCGGTCCTGATGTGGGGCCTGCTGGCCGTCCTGTCATCGCTTGTGCCCGAGGTGCCATCCTTCCAGCTCACAGCCATGGCGCTCCTCATCGGTGGTTGCCTCGGCGCTGCGAGCTGGCTGTTTCGGCCCGGTGCAGCTTCATCGTTGCGCCAGCCCTGGCCGGTCTGGCTGCTCGGCGTCTATGGAATTTTTGGCTATCACTTTGTCTACTTCACGGCCCTGAGATTGGCGCCGCCGGTCGAAGCCAATCTGGTGAACTATCTGTGGCCGCTCCTGATTGTGCTGTTCTCTGCGCTGCTGCCTGGGGAAAAGCTCAAGCCAAGGCATGTCGCAGGTGCGGTGAT
>JAIYEB010000300.1 GCA_027487195.1 Hyphomicrobiales bacterium
CCCGATGCCCGCGAACCTTTGACCGGTTGCCGGTTCAGAGATCGCTGCCTCAGCGCAATTGCGCGCTGCGCCAGCGAAGACCCCGTTTTAAAACCCGCAGCGCCCGGGCGGCGCGTTGCATGCCATCTCGTGTAAGGAGCCCAGAACCATGGCCAAGACCACAAAAGCAAAAGCAAAGCCCGCAGCAAAGACCAAGGTCGCTGCAAAGACAGGCGCAGTCGCCAAGCTGAAGACGCCGCCGGTTCCGCATCAGGCGCTCCTGAATCAAGTCACGATCGATGCGCCATGGGAGCTTGTGGAAGCGTTCTCGGTTCACCCGCGCTGGAAAGCGTCTGACGTTGATATCGCAGCCGACATGATCCTGAAGCGGCTGAAAAAGGCTGGCGTCAAGGCACGCGGCATTCGCGCGAAGATGTATCTCTCGATCCCGTTCGATGCGTCTGTCACGCTCGGCAAGGTGACGTTTCGCGCCAAGCCGCCGGCCTACGCAAAGAGCGTTCCGGACGGCTTCTCAGCACCCCTGGCCTATGTCTCTGCGTCCTATTCGCGTTCGGTCGGCAAGCTGTTTGACAAGAACACCGACGCCGGTCCGCCGGTCGATGTCCGTGGCAAGATCGTTGTTTCGGAAGGCTTTGCGTTCCCGCAGAAAATGATCGAGTTCGAGCGTCAGGGCGCGGTCGGTGTGATCGCCGTCAATCCCGGAGTAGACATCCATTGGGGCATCTGCACCTCGATCTGGGGGACGCCGGACCTTGACGATCTGCCGCGAAAGCCAGGCATCCCGGTGGTTGCGGTCAACAATCCCGACGGGTTGAAGCTGATCGAAGCCGCTAAGAAAGGCGAAAGCGCAACGCTCAAGACCAAGCTCGAAGAGGGCTGGTATGAGCAGACCATTCCCGTGGTGGACATTCCCGGCAAGGAAGAGCCGGAGAAGTTCGTCCTGCTGCATGGCCATTATGACAGCTGGGATGTGGGCGTTGGCGACAACGCGGTTGGCGACGCCTGCATGCTCGAGATTGCCAGGGTCCTCAGCAAGAACCCGGGCGCGCTCAGGCGCAGCGTTCGGATTGCCTGGTGGCCGGGCCACTCGACCGGGCGCTATGCCGGCTCAACCTGGTTTGCCGACGCTTTCGCCATCGACCTTGATGAGAATTGCGTAGCCCAGATCAATTGCGACAGCCCTGGCTGCCGCTGGGCAACGGAATTCAAGGACGTGTCCTGGATGAAGGAAACCGAGGCGTTCGCGAAAGCGACAATCCGTTCGGTTGCCGGCCTGCCCTCCCATGGCGAGCGGCCCCATCGCGCGGGCGATTATGCTTTCAACAACATCGGCATCTCCAGCCTGATGATGCTGTCCTCAACCATGCCCGACGCGCTGCGCGAGGAAAAAGGCTACTATGCCGTTGGTGGCTGTGGCGCCAACATCGCCTGGCACACGGAAAACGACACCATCGAAATCGCAGACCGCGACATCCTGCTGCGCGATATCAAGGTCTACCTCGGGCTCGTCGCAGGCATCGCGGATGCCAAGGTTTTGCCGTTCGACTGGCGCGCACAGGTCGAGGAATTCAACACGACGCTTGCCGGCTATCAAAAGGCTGCGGGCAAACTGGCTGACCTGAAAGCAACCAAGGCAGCGATTGCAAGCCTTGCAGACGCGCTTTCGGCGTTCCATGCCGGCATCGACAGCGGCAAGATCAAGCCAAAGGTCGCAAACCCCGTGATCCTCGGGCTCGCGCGTATCCTGGTTCCAATCAACTACACCCGCGAAGCGCGCTTCCGCCATGACCCGGCCGTCCCGATCCCGCCGCTGCCAACGCTCTTTGCGGCAACGGAAATCGCCGCGATGGACTCGGTCAAGCAGGGCTACGCGGTCACGCAGCTCATTCGCGGCCAGAACCGGGTTGTGGCAGCCCTCAGGGCAGCGGAGAGATTGGTGAGAGCGGCGGGGTGAGGCAAAGCGGGCTGCGCAACTCGTGGATGATGTTGCGCAGCATCTCATTTCAAGGGGTCGGAGCAGCCAAGAGAACCATCCCCCTACTCCGCCGCCTGGACCTTGACGCCTGAGGGCCGGCGCGCGAGCAGATCCTTCAGGAATGCGCCGGTGTAGGAGCCCTTGGTGCGCATGACCTCTTCAGGCGTTCCCTGAGCGACGATCATGCCACCGCCATCGCCGCCATCGGGGCCAACATCGATCAACCAATCCGCCGTCTTCAGCACCTCCAGATTGTGCTCGATGACCGCCACCGTGTTGCCCTGGTCGACGAGTTCATGCAGCACTTCAAGAAGCTTCTTCACATCGTGGAAGTGCAGCCCCGTGGTCGGCTCATCGAGGATGTAGAGCGTGCGGCCTGTGGCGCGCTTTGACAGTTCCTTGGCGAGCTTGACGCGCTGCGCCTCGCCGCCTGACAGCGTGTTCGCCTGCTGGCCAATCTTGATATAGCCAAGGCCGACCTGCGCCAGCGTTTCCAGGATCTTGCGGATGGTCGGCACCGCCTTGAAGAACTCGACGCCCTCATCAACCGTCATCTCCAGAACGTCTGCAATCGACTTTTGCTTGAAGGTGACCTCGAGCGTTTCGCGATTGTATCGATGGCCCTTGCACACATCGCAGGTGACATAGACATCGGGCAGGAAGTGCATCTCGATCTTGATGACGCCATCGCCCTGGCACGCCTCGCACCGGCCGCCCTTGACGTTGAACGAGAAGCGCCCCGGCTCATAACCGCGCGCTTTTGCCTCCGGCAAACCGGCAAACCAATCGCGGATCGGGGTAAAGGCGCCCGTGTAGGTCGCGGGGTTTGAACGCGGCGTGCGCCCGATCGGGGACTGGTCAATGTCGATGACCTTGTCAAAGTGCTCGAGCCCTTCGATCCGGTCATGAGGCTCCGGCACATCGGACGCGCCGTTGAGCTTGCGCGCAACCGCGCGGTAAAGCGTATCGAGCAAAAGCGTCGACTTGCCCGAGCCTGAAACACCCGCAACGCAGGTGAAGGTTCCGACTGGAATTTCGGCCGAAACATTCTTCAGATTGTGCCCGCGCGCACCAATGACCTTGAGCTTGCGCCCCTTGTCGGCCTTGCGCCGGCGATCAGGGACGGCAACGCCCAGTTCGCCGGAGAGGTATTTGCCGGTCAGCGAAGCCGGATTTGCCATCACATCCTGCGGCGAGCCCTGGGCGACAATCCGGCCGCCATGAACACCTGCACCCGGCCCGACATCGACCACGTAATCCGCCGTCAGAACGGCGTCCTCATCATGCTCAACCACGATGACCGTATTGCCAAGGTCGCGCAGGCGCCGCAGCGTCTCAAGGAGCCTTGCATTGTCACGCTGATGAAGCCCGATTGACGGCTCATCAAGTACATAAAGCACGCCCGACAGGCCCGAGCCGATCTGTGAGGCGAGCCGGATCCGCTGGCTTTCGCCGCCAGAGAGCGTGCCGGAGGCGCGCGACAGGTTGAGATAATCGAGCCCAACATCCATCAGGAAGCGCAGTCGCTCGCGGATCTCCTTGAGGATGCGAACAGCAATATCGTTCTGCTTGGCCGTCAGCCTTGAGGGCAAATCCTCGAACCAGTCGCGGGCGTGGCGTACAGACAGCATCGACACTTCGCCAATGTGCTTGCCGTCGATTTTCACCGACAGCGCTTCTGGCTTCAGCCGGAACCCGTTGCAGGCCTTGCACGGGGTTTGCGACATGTAGCGCTGGATTTCCTCGCGGCTCCACTCGCTCTCGGTTTCCTTGAAACGGCGGGTCAGATTGACCACAACGCCTTCAAAGGTCTTGCGCGTCTTGTAGGACCGCAGGCCATCGTCAAATGCGAAATCGATCTCGCGGGTGCCGGACCCATAGAGGATCGCGTGCTGGGCCTCCTCGCTCAGATCCGACCAGCGCTGGGACTGGCGAAAATTGTAGGCCTTGGCGAGCGCCTCAATGGTCTGGGTCGTGTAGGGCGAGGCAGAGCGCGCCCACGGCGCAATGGCACCATTCTTCAGTGTCAGCGAGGGATCGGGAATGATCAGCGCCGGATCGACCGTCATTTCCGAACCAAGGCCCGCGCAGGCGGGGCACGCGCCATGGGGCGAGTTGAACGAAAACAGACGTGGCTCGATTTCCGAGATCGTGAAGCCCGATACCGGACAGGCGAACTTCTCAGAAAACAGGATGCGGCGCGGCTCGGGCGGCTTTGCGCCATCAAGCAACGGGGCTTCTGCCGGCTTGTCGGCAAACTCGGCAACCGCAATCCCGTCGGCAAGCTTCAGGCAGGTCTCGAAACTGTCGGCCAGACGCGTCGCCAGATCGCCCCTGACAACAATGCGATCCACGACGACGTCGATGTCATGCTTCAGCTTCTTGTCGAGGGCTGGCGTCTCGGCAATGTCGTAATAGGCCCCGTCAACCTTGACGCGCTGAAAGCCCTTTTTCTGGAACTCCGCCAGTTCCTTGCGATACTCGCCCTTGCGGCCACGCACCACCGGCGCGAGCAGATAAAGCCTGGTGCCTTCAGGAAGCGCCATCACGCGATCAACCATCTGGCTGACCGTCTGGCTTTCAATCGGCAAGCCCGTTGCAGGCGAGTAGGGAACGCCGACACGCGCCCACAGGAGGCGCATGTAGTCGTGGATCTCGGTGACGGTTCCAACGGTCGAGCGCGGGTTTTTCGATGTGGTCTTCTGCTCAATCGAAATGGCCGGCGACAAACCGTCGATCTGGTCCACATCCGGCTTCTGCATCATCTCAAGGAACTGGCGTGCATAGGCCGAGAGGCTCTCGACATAGCGGCGCTGGCCCTCGGCATAGATCGTATCAAAAGCGAGCGACGACTTGCCCGAGCCTGAAACACCCGTGAAGACGACAAGCCCGTCGCGCGGGATATCGAGGTCGACGTTCTTCAGATTGTGTTCGCGCGCACCGCGCACGGAAATGGTCTTGGCAGCAAAGGCAAGGGGTTGGCGACGCGGCGGCTCGGATTGCGGCATGAC
>JAIYEB010000224.1 GCA_027487195.1 Hyphomicrobiales bacterium
ACGTGGCGATGGTTGTGGCGCTGATTGCGCCGATCGCGATGGAAGAGAAGCTGCGGTTTGCGATCCGCGAAGGTGGCCGCACCGTCGGCGCCGGCGTCGTCGCAAGCATCATCGAGTAACGAACGCCCGGCTGCGCTCCGGCTCCCCGGATCGCACCACGTTGAGGAAGCCCGACCATGAACGGTCAGAATATCCGAATTCGCCTCAAGGCGTTCGATCACCGCGTGCTCGATGTTTCGACACGTGAGATCGTAAACACTGCGAAGCGCACTGGCGCCCAGGTGAGGGGACCTATCCCTTTGCCGACGCGTATTGAGCGTTTCACCGTCAACCGCTCACCGCACATCGACAAGAAGTCGCGTGAGCAGTTCGAGATGCGCACTCACAAGCGTCTTCTCGATATCGTGGACCCGACACCCCAGACCGTGGACGCGCTGATGAAGCTCGACCTCGCCGCAGGTGTCGACGTCGAGATCAAGCTCTGAGGGGGCGGGGTCCTCTGCGGTTCTCCGCAAGACCCTTTCAAGAGGATCAGGAACCATGCGTTCCGGCGTCATCGCAATGAAGGTCGGCATGACCCGCGTCTTTACAGACGAAGGTGTGCACGTACCGGTTACAGTGTTGAAGCTCGACGGCTGTCAGGTCGTTGCGCATCGCACTGAGGACAAGAACGGCTATACGTCGCTGCAGCTCGGCTCAGGCCTTGCCAAGGTGCGTAACGTGCCGAAGGCGGAGCGTGGTCACTTTGCAGTGGCCAAGGTCGAGCCGAAGAAGAAGGTCGCGGAGTTCCGCGTCGATGCCGGGTCCATGATCCCGGTCGGCGCCGAAATCACTGCCGACCACTTCATTCCCGGTCAGTTCGTGGATGTGACAGGCACATCGATCGGCAAGGGTTTTGCCGGTTCGATGAAGCGCTGGAACTTCAGCGGCGGTCGCGCCTCGCACGGTAACTCGGTATCGCACCGTACACACGGCTCGACCGGTCAGCGTCAGGATCCAGGTCGCACATTCCCCGGCAAGAAGATGGCCGGTCACATGGGCGACGAGCGGGTCACGACGCAGAACCTCAAGGTTGTGCGCACCGATGTCGAGCGTGGTCTGATCCTCGTCGAAGGCGCGGTTCCTGGCAGCAAGGGCGGCTGGATCCTCGTTCGCGACGCGGTCAAGAAGCCGCTTCCGAGCGCTGCTCCGATGCCCGGCGCGTTCCGCATGGCAGAAGCGAAGGAGACCGCGTGATGGACATGAAGGTCACCACGCTTGAAGGCACAGACGCAGGGACAGTGTCGCTTTCCGACACGGTTTTCGGTCTTGAGCCGCGTGCCGACATCCTGCAGCGGGTTGTGCGCTGGCAGCTTGCAAAGCGCCGCGCCGGCACGCACGACGTCAAGAACCGTGCGGAAATCGCACGCACCGGCAAGAAGATGTACAAGCAGAAGGGAACCGGCGGCGCTCGCCACGGCTCCAAGCGCTCGAACCTCTTCCGTGGCGGCGGCCGTTCGTTCGGTCCGACACCGCGTGACCACGCCCATGACCTTCCCAAGAAGGTTCGTGCGCTCGGTCTGAAGCTCGCGCTGTCTGCCAAGGCTCGTTCGGCTGATATCATCGTGATCGATCAGGTCTCGATGTCAGAGCCGAAGACGAAGATGCTGCTGGATCGTTTCGGCAAGCTCGGTCTGCTCAACGCGCTCGTGATTTCGGGTGCCGAGGTGGACGTGAACTTTGGTCGTGCCGCCCAGAACATTCCCTACCTTGATGTGCTGCCGGTTCAGGGCATCAACGTTTACGACATTCTGCGTCGCGACAAGCTTGTCCTGACGCGGGCTGCCGTGGAAGCGCTGGAGGCGCGTTTCGCATGATCGACACTCGCCACTATGACGTGATCCGCGCGCCGGTCATCACCGAGAAGGCCACGCTGGCCTCTGAAGTGAACCAGGTCGTGTTCAAGGTCGCGATGAGCGCCACCAAGCCGCAGATCAAGGCCGCGGTCGAGAAGCTGTTTGATGTCAAGGTCCTCGCGGTCAATACGTTGATCGTTGAAGGCAAGACCAAGCGGTTCCGCGGCTTCAAGGGCAAGCGGTCTGACACAAAGAAAGCGTTCGTGACGCTGGCTGAAGGCCAGTCGATCGACGTCACAACGGGGCTCTAAGACCATGGCCTTGAAAACATTCAAGCCGACGACGCCCGGTCAGCGCCAGCTGGTCCTCGTCGATCGTTCCGACCTTTACAAGGGCAAGCCCGTCAAGGCCTTGACCGTTGGCAAGAGCTCGTCGGGTGGACGCAACAACAACGGTCGTATCACCGTGTTCCAGCGCGGTGGTGGTCACAAGCGGACCTATCGCCTGGTCGATTTCAAGCGTCGTGAGAAGCTTGAGGAATCGGCGAGCGTGGTGCGTCTCGAGTACGATCCCAACCGCAGCGCATTCCTTGCTTTGATCGAGTTTGCGGACAAGACCCAGAGCTACATCATTGCCCCGCAGCGTTTGGCTGTTGGTGACAAGGTGATCGCTGGCGAACAGGTCGACGTGAAGCCCGGCAATGCGATGCCGCTCTCGAACATCCCCGTTGGCACGATCGTGCACAATGTGGAGTTCAAGATCGGGAAGGGCGGCGCAATTGCCCGCTCTGCAGGGACGTACGCTCAGATCGTCGGTCGCGATGAGGGTTATGTGATCCTTCGCCTCAACTCGGGCGAACAGCGCCTTGTCCATGGTCGCTGCTTTGCCTCGATTGGCGCGGTGTCGAACCCGGACCACATGAACGTATCGATCGGCAAGGCCGGTCGTAACCGTTGGCTTGGCAAGCGTCCGGTTGTTCGCGGTGTTGCCATGAACCCGATCGATCACCCGCACGGTGGTGGTGAAGGCCGGACCTCCGGTGGCCGTCATCCCGTGACGCCCTGGGGTTTCCCGACCAAGGGCAAGAAAACCCGCAGCAACAAGCGCACGGGCACGTTCATCGTCCGCTCGCGGCACGTCAAGAAGCAGGGCAAGTAGCGCTATGTCACGTTCAACCTGGAAGGGCCCGTTCGTCGACGGCTATCTTCTCAAGAAGGCAGAGACCGCTCGCGGTTCCACGCGCTCGGAAGTGATCAAGATCTGGAGCCGTCGTTCGACGATCCTGCCCCAGTTCGTTGGTCTCACATTCGGCGTCTACAACGGCAACAAGCACGTCCCCGTGTCGGTTTCCGAAGAGATGGTCGGTCACAAGTTCGGTGAGTTTGCTCCTTCGCGCACCTTCTACGGGCACGCGGCGGACAAGAAAGCCAAGAGGAAGTAGGGCCATGAGCAAGCCGGCGCGTGAGCGCGCGCTCAAGGACAATGAGGCGAAGGCCATTGCGCGCAATTTGCGTGTCAGCCCTCGCAAGCTCAACCTTGTGGCGCAGATGATCCGTGGCAAGAAAGTCGAGACAGCGGTTGCTGACCTGACCTTCTCGCGCAAGCGTATTTCTCAGGACGTTTTGAAGACGCTCCAGAGTGCGATTGCGAACGCCGAAAACAATCACGAGCTCGATGTCGACGATCTTGTCGTCGCCGAAGCTTTCGTCGGTCGCTCCATGGTGATCAAGCGCTTCCATGCGCGTGGTCGTGGCAAGGCAGCCGGCATTCAGAAGCCATTTGCGCACCTCACCATTGTTGTGCGGCAAGTCGAGGAGAGGGCCTGATGGGTCAGAAGGTCAATCCGATCGGGTTGCGTCTCGGGATCAACCGGACCTGGGACAGCCGTTGGTACGCCGACGGCAAGGAGTATTCCACGCTCCTGCATGAGGATCTTGCCATCCGTACGGCTCTGATGAAGGAGCTGAAGCAGGCGGCAGTGTCGCGTGTGATTATCGAGCGGCCGCACAAGAAGTGCCGTGTCACGATCCATTCGGCTCGCCCGGGTGTCGTGATCGGCAAGAAGGGCGCTGACATCGACAAGATCCGCAAGCGGGTCGTTGAGATGACAAAGTCGGATGTCGTCGTGAACATCGTCGAAATCCGCAAGCCCGAAACCGATGCCATGTTGGTTGCGGACTCGATTGCCCAGCAGCTGGAGCGCCGCGTTGCGTTCCGCCGTGCCATGAAGCGTGCCGTTCAGTCGGCCATGCGTCTTGGCGCAGAGGGCATTCGTATCAACTGCTCTGGCCGTTTGGGCGGGGCGGAAATCGCCCGTCTTGAATGGTATCGCGAAGGTCGCGTGCCGTTGCATACGCTGCGTGCCGATGTCGATTACGGGACCGCCACTGCGCACACGGCCATGGGCACGTGCGGTGTGAAGGTCTGGATCTTCAAGGGCGAGATCATGGAACATGACCCGATGGCGCAAGACAAGCGCGCATCCGGCGAGGACAAGGAGGCAGGGCGCCGTCGCGATTTCGATCGCTAGGCACCTGACAGCCGATGCTGCAACCGAAGAAAACCAAGTATCGCCGCGCCTTCAAGGGCCGGATCAAGGGTGAGGCCAAGGCTGGCTTCGATCTGTCTTTCGGCCAGTTCGGCCTGAAGGCGATGGAGCCGGAGCGCATCACCGCGCGTCAGATCGAGGCCGCACGTCGTGCGTTGACCCGCGAGATGAAGCGTCAGGGCCGCGTCTGGATTCGCATCTTCCCGGATGTGCCAGTGTCCAAGAAGCCTGCGGAAGTCCGCATGGGTTCCGGCAAGGGTACGCCTGAATTCTGGGTCGCCCGCGTTGCTCCAGGGCGCATCATGTTCGAAATCGACGGTGTTCCCGAAGCAACCGCACGAGCCTCGCTCGCGCTGGCTGCTGCGAAACTTCCGATCCGTACGCGCTTTGTACAGCGCATTGCAGAGTAGGGAGAACGAACGTGAAAATTGCAGACGTTCGGGGCATGACGCCCGACCAGCTTGAAGATGAGCTTGGCAAGTTGAAGAAGGAGCAGTTCAACCTGCGCTTTCAGAAGGCTTCCGGCCAGCTCGAGAACACCGCGCGGGTTCGCGTGGTGCGTCGTTCGATCGCGCAAGTCAAAACCGTGATCGCTCAGAAGACCGCGGCCAAGTGAGGATGTGAACTATGCCAAAGCGCGTTCTCCAGGGGACCGTCGTTTCAGACGTCCAAGATAAGACAATCGTGGTGAAGGTGGAGCGTCGCTTCACTCATCCGCTGTTGAAGAAAACCGTTCGTAAGTCGAAAAAGTATCATGCTCACGACGAAACGAACCGGTTCAAAGTCGGCGATGCGGTGCGGATTGAAGAAACCGCTCCCGTTTCCAAGTTGAAGCGGTGGGTCGTCCTCGACGATCAATCCGCTACCTGACGGGCCTTTCGGCTCAGACGTGCGCACATGTGGCGCAGCAGTGAACCAGAGGTGATGCTATGATTCAGATGCAATCGAACCTCGACGTGGCCGATAACTCAGGCGCGCGTCGTGTGATGTGCATCAAGGTGCTCGGCGGCTCGAAGCGCAAGTATGCGGGCGTCGGCGATGTGATTGTCGTTTCCATCAAGGAAGCGATTCCGCGCGGTCGCGTGAAAAAGGGTGACGTGATGAAGGCGGTCGTGGTTCGCACGGCCAAGGACATCCGTCGCGCCGATGGCTCGGTGATCCGGTTTGACCGGAATGCCGCCGTTCTGATCAACAATCAGAAGGAGCCGATTGGAACCCGCATCTTCGGACCGGTGCCGCGCGAACTGCGGGGCAAGAACCATATGAAGATTATCTCGCTCGCGCCGGAGGTGCTGTGATGGCGGCTAAGATCCGCAAGGGCGACAAGGTTGTGGTCATGGCTGGCCGCGACAAGGGCAAGACCGGGGAAGTCCTCGAGGTCCGCCCGACAGAGGGCCGCGCGATTGTGCGCGGCGTGAACATGGTGAAGCGCCACCAGCGTCAGACGGCGCAGCAGACCGGCGGGATCATCAGCAAGGAAGCGACGATCGACCTGTCGAACGTGCTCATTGCCGATCCCAAGGATGGCAAGCCGACTCGCGTTGGCTTCAAGATCCTGGCCGATGGCAAGAAGGTGCGCGTGGCCAAGCGCTCGGGAGTAGAGATCGATGTCTGAGGCGGCGTACTCACCGCGCCTGAAGCGCTATTATGAAGAGGTTGTACGGCCGAAGCTCGTCGCTGAGTTTGGCTACACGAACCCCATGCAGGTTCCTCGGCTTGAGAAGGTCGTGCTGAACATGGGTGTGGGCGAGGCGACAGCCGATTCCAAGAAGCCGACGGTTGCCGCAGGCGACCTCGCGTTGATTGCTGGCCAGAAGCCGGTCATCACCCGTTCGCGCAAGTCGATCGCAACCTTCAAGGTGCGTGAGAACATGCCGCTCGGTGCCAAGGTGACATTGCGCAAGCAGCGCATGTTCGAGTTCGTTGATCGCCTGGTCACGATTGCGCTCCCGCGCGTTCGCGACTTCCGCGGTCTGAACCCGAAGAGCTTTGATGGTGCCGGCAACTATGCGCTCGGCATCAAGGAGCACCTCGTGTTCCCTGAAATCAATTATGACAAGGCCGAGCAGGTCTGGGGCATGGACGTGGTCATTTGCACCACTGCCACCTCTGACGAAGAAGCGCGTGCATTGTTGAAGCATCTCAACTTCCCGTTCCGGGTCTGAGGCGAGGACATCATGGCCAAGACAAGCTCGGTCGAGAAGAACAATCACCGGCGCAAGCTCGTGAAGAAGTTCTCCGGCAAGCGCGATCGCCTGAAGACGATCGTGATGGATAAGTCGCTCCCAATCGAGGAGCGTTTCGAAGCGACATTGAAGCTCGCTCAGCTGCCACGAAACTCGGCCAAGAGCCGGATTCGGAACCGCTGTGAGGTCACAGGTCGTCCGCGCGCGTTCTATCGCAAGCTCAAGATGAGCCGTATCGCGATGCGTGAGCTCGGGTCCAAGGGATTGATCCCTGGTCTCGTCAAGTCGAGCTGGTAGGGAGGGGTATATGGCTCTGAGTGATCCGCTGGGCGATATGCTCGCGCGCATTTACAATGCGCAGCTGCGCCGCAAGACGTCAGTGATGACGCCAGGTTCGAAGCTTCGGCAGAACGTCCTCGACGTTCTTCAGTCCGAAGGCTACATCCGTGGCTACACATCGACGGATTTCGGTAACGGCCGAACCGAATTTGTCATTGAATTGAAGTACTTCGATAGCCGTCCGGCTATTCGCACGATTGAACGGGTATCAAAGCCCGGCCGTCGTGTGTACAGCTCCGTCGACTCGATCCCTCGTGTCTCCAACGGTCTTGGTGTGTCGATTGTTTCGACCCCCCAGGGCGTGATGGCTGACCACGAAGCACGCGAGAAGAACGTGGGCGGCGAAGTTCTCTGCACCGTGTTCTGAGAGAGGCACACATGTCCCGTCTCGGTAAAATGCCAGTCGCCGTTCCCGCAGGGGTTACTGCGGCGCTCAATGCGCAGAAGTTCACTGTGCG
>JAIYEB010000044.1 GCA_027487195.1 Hyphomicrobiales bacterium
GCAAGTTCGCAAAGACCGTCACGATTTCGGGACTTCATGCGGACGGCTATCTGGAGATCACGGTCGACGATGACGGCCCAGGGATTCCCGAAGCGTCAAGGGAAGACGTGTTCCGCCCGTTCTACCGGCTCGATGATGCCCGCAATCAGGATGAGGGCGGCACAGGCCTTGGCCTGGCCATTGCGCGCGACATCGCAACGTCTCATGGCGGCGATATCGCCTTGTCCGACGCGCCTGGCGGGGGCTTGCGCGCCGTGGTGAGAATCCCTGCTTAAAGCCTGACCGGCGGGCGCATATGGCCCGCGCGGACGTCACAGCAAGTTCAAATCCGTGATTTCCTGCATGCCGCGCACGAGCCTTGTCCGCCCGCGCGCAGCATGGAGACGTTTTAGCTGCGGCCTTGCCAGCTTGGCATCGGCAGAACCGGCGCAGTTGTCGCAACGTCAGACGGCCAGACCACTGTTGGCGTGCGGCGGATATTCTGCACCGAGGCCGACCCAATGTTCGGGTTCTGCCCCTTTTCATCAAAGCGGATCGGTCCACCAATCATCACATGCTGGGCGATGTTGGTGGCGCGGATGGCCTCCATCAACGCCGGACCAGCGGTGGACTGGGCGCGACGGAACCCATCGGCAGCAATCATGATCGCTTCAAACGTGAAGCCGACATTGAAGCTGTCGACCGCAAACCGGTTTTGCGGAAACTGCCGGGCAAACTCACGCTCCAGTGCCTGTGTCATATCCGCGCGCGGATTGACCCAGGGCAGATTGAACATCAGGAAGTCGGCAAGCGGGCCGAGAGCATCATAGAATTCCTGATCATAAAGCCCCGGAGAGCCGGGCGAAATGATTGCGCGCGGCTCAAACCGTTGGCGCACCATATCGCGCACAAGCCGGATCGCATCACCCGCGCGGGTGACGATCATGAGCAGGTCCGGGTTGAGTGCGCGCATGCGCGTGACCTCAACCGCAAAATCATTGGCGCGCGGATCATAGGCAATGGATTCCGCCAGACGGAATGGCAGGTTGGCGCGCGGGAAAAGCGCATCCATGGCGCCGCGCTGGGCTGTTCCGAACGTGTCGTTGGCGTGCAGGAACACGGCGGTCTGAAGATTGAGGTTCCGCGCGGTGCTGACCTCGCCAATCAGACGCAAGCCATTCGAAACGAGTTGCCCCCCGGTCTGGAAGTTCCGCACCAGATAGCGGTAGCCCTGCTCCGTGATTTGCGGCGCGGCTGCAATGTTGATGACGAGTGGCACCTGCCGCTGCTCGCACACCTGGGCAATCGCAAGGGTATGGCCTGAATCGAACGCACCGACGACCGCATGCGCACCATCATTGATCGCGCGCTCGACCTGTGTGCGGGCCACATCCGCATTCGATTCCGTATCGACATGCACAAGTTCCAACCGATAGCCGAGATCCGCGAGGACGCGCGGGGCAGCGAGGGCACCGCGATGCTGACTCTGACCAGCCTGCGCGAAGAAGCCCGAACGCGGCAACGCAACTGCAATTTTGATAGCAGCGCCTTGCGCCGAAACCAGCGCCGGCGCGGCCAGCGTTGCCGTAGCTCCCCCGGCAAGGCCGAGGACGTGGCGACGGTTGAGACGGATGTTCGGCATTGGCTTTCCCCCCTTAAAAATCATTCTGCCTGATCGTGACGGTGATTTACCGCTGATTCAAGGGCGCTGTGGCAGGGTCTTCCGGTTTTCGTATTGGAGCGTGTCATGTTGCGTCGCTTGTCCAGCCTTCCGCCGGTAGAAATCATACCGTTCGCGCTTGTCGCGCTCTCGGCTGTCCTGGTGGCGATCCTTGGCTGGGCCAAGGGCTTTACGTTCCTGTGGTGGTCCGCTCTGACACCAGCCCTGATCATCATACTGATGAGCGTTGTGGCCTGGGTCTACAGCACGAAACGCCCGGACAAACGGCTTGCCGCGAGTGCGATGGCGACCATCCATCTCCTGCTCGTCACGAATGTGATGATGCCCCTGTCTTATCTTGCCATGGCTGCGGGCGGCCCCCTGTGGGATGATCGTTTCATGGCATGGGACCGAGCGCTCGGCTTTGACTGGTTTGCTTACGCTGATTTCGTCAACGCCCACCCCGTCCTCGTGGACGTGCTGCGCTTCGCCTACCAATCCATGCTGCCCCAGGCAGCCGTTGCAGCGCTGCTTTTGCCAGCGCTTGGGCAGAATGAACGGCTGAAAGTGTTCCTTGCAGCCTTTGCGACGGCTGCCCTTCTTACGATCTCGATCTCTGCACTGATGCCGGCCATGTCGATCTGGCCAACCCAGGGTGTTGGCCTTGAGCGCTATCCAAACCTCGATCCGGCAGCCGGGTTCATCCATGTGCCCCATGTGACGGGCCTGAGGGACGGCACATTCAAGACGCTGATGATCGTGGGTGGCGAAGGCATCCTGACGTTCCCGAGCTTTCACACAGCGTTTGGCGTGTTGCTGATCCATGTGTTCTGGACCACACCATGGTTCATTCGCTGGCCGGCAATCGTCCTCAATGTCCTGATGATCGCAGCAACCCCGATCGATGGCGGTCACTATATCGTCGATCTCCTAGCCGGCGGAGCGGTTGCTGTTCTCGCTATCGCCCTGGCAAACATGGCCGCGCGTGTGCGAACAGACCAGCGCGTGGCCGCCACTACGACCGCGCCTGCGCCAATTGCATCGCGATGATCTGCGGCATGAACTGAAAGTGAACGGCAGCTTTTGGTAGGGTTCAGCGCGAATGGATCATGGTCCACCCATGATCCGCGCTTTCACCCGCTCCCGCCTTATCCTCGCAGTTGCCACCGCAAGCGTGGCGCTCGGGCTCGGCGTGGCGTTGAGCCGTGTCAACGCCGGGGAGCCTGCGGTGCCCGCAGTGGTCCATGGCGATCAGGCTTCACCAGAGCGCCTTGCGGCCGAACGCGTACTCGGACGGCTCGGCTATCGTGACGCCGAGAGCGTGCGCCGACGCGGTGAATTTGTCGTTGTTGAAGCCACCGACCGCTTTGGCGTGCGCCGCAGGCTGGTTCTATCCCTGTCGGAAGGCACCGTTGTGGGCGAGCAGGCCCTGCCACGTACAGCCCGTGACGAGAGCCGCTAAGGTCTGGTAAGCGTTGCTGACCATGTCAGACAACGTCCTTATCGGCATTCCGCAAAACCCCGTCCCCGCCGGAGCGACAGCCGGCATGATCCGTACACGGGACGGAAAGCGCCTTCGATTTGCCAGGTGGCGCGCGAGCGGTCGCGCGACCAAGGGCTCGATCCTGCTGATCACCGGGCGAAGCGAGTTCATCGAGAAGTACTTCGAGACCATAGAAGACCTGCGCGCGCGAGGATTTAGCGTCGCCATCTTCGACTGGCGCGGCCAGGGCGGCTCCGAGCGGCCGCTGACGAATCCGAGAAAGGGGCATGTCGGCTCGATCGCCGAGTTCGAGACGGATCTGACCGAGATCATTGAACAGGTCCTCTTGCCGGATTGCCCGCCCCCGCATTTTGCCATCGCCCATTCGATGGGCGGCCTTGCAACGCTTTATGCGGCACCAAGGATCAGTAGGTGGATCGAGCGGATTGTGCTCTCGGCACCTTTCCTCGGGCTGTCAGAGAGTTACGGCCCCACTGACCTCATCCGGCTTCTCGTCACCGGCGGTGCCAGGATCGGCCTTGGTAGCGCCTATGCCATTGGCGGCAGCGACACGCCGGGCGAGTGGGGGCCGTTTTCCGCAAACACGGTGACATCAGATCTCACCAGATTCACACGGGCCGCCTCAATCCTCGAGGCAAGGCCAGATCTTGCACTGGGCGGGCCCACGTTTGGCTGGCTCTCTGCCATGCTGGCCGCGCAGGATACGATTCAACTTCCGGAATTCGGTGCGCGTATTGCGCTTCCCGTTCTCATTGTCGCGGCTGGCAGCGATACCATCGTTTCGAACACCGCAATCGAGCGTGTCGGCAGGCTGCTCAGGACCGGCGGCAAGATTGTCATCGATGGCTCAAAGCATGAACTCATGATGGAGCGTGACGTCTACCGCGAGCAATTCCTTGCCGCAGTCGATGCCTTCATCCCGGGATCACCAACGTTCAGCTGAGAAGGCTGAGGACCTGAGGCAGAAGGCTTCGATCACCAACCGCAACAACGTTCCCGCCGCCCCTGAGCGGAGCGCCGTCCCAGTGGACCATCGCACCGCCGGCTTCGCGCACTAGCGGTTCAAGCGCCATGACATCATAGCTCTGGACGCCAGCTTCAATCGCGATATCGATGGCCCCCAGGGCCACGAGGCCGAAGGCGTAGCAGTCAATGCCATAGCGGGTGATGCGCACCTGCTGCGACAGCGCCCTGAAGCGCGCTCCCGCCTCATCCTTCATCAGTTCCGGAGACGTCGTGAAGAGCGAGGCATCGCCAAGGCTGGCGCATGCGCTGGTGTGCATCTCGGTTTCAACACCATCGGGACCGCGATAGATCGCAAAGCCCGGACCAGCGAGAAATCGTTCCCGCGTGAACGGTTGCGACAACAGGCCAAAGGTCGGCGCGCCATCAACCGCAAGACCCGCAAGCGTGCCCCATAGCGGCACGCCTGTAACGAACTGGCGGGTGCCATCCACGGGGTCGAGGTGCCAAAGCGCGGGCGCCCCGGCGTTTGTTGGCGGATACTCTTCGCCAAGCACACCATGATCTGGCCAGACCTCGGCCAGCAAGGCCCGCATGGCACGCTCAGCACCACGATCGGCCTCCGTAACCGGATCAAAGAACGGCTTCTGCGGCGAAACCTTGCCTTCGACAGCAAGCTTTGAGCGAAACAGCGGCAGCGTGACGGCGTCCGCCGCATCCGCAAGCCTGTGCAGGAACTGAAGGTCAGGAAGCATGGGACTTGATAGTTTGCTCACCCCCAAGCGCGCAAGCGGGTTGCAGGCTGAGGCACGCTCGGGCAAGGCAATGGCATGAGCGAATTGCCACTTGCCATTTCAATGGGGGACGCCGCCGGGATCGGCCCGGAGACCATTGCGAAGGTGTTCAGGGATCAGGACGCGGGCCACGCCATCGTCATGGGATGCCCGATCCA
>JAIYEB010000114.1 GCA_027487195.1 Hyphomicrobiales bacterium
ACACTCGCGGATCATCGCGACCTGCTTGGGCGATGGTGTGCGGTCAGGATCATTGGGATCAATCGGCTCGCGCCCGAAATGGGGTCCGCCGAGCTTGAAGCCGGGGTGCTCATACAGCGGCAGGCCGTAGAAGTTCCCCTCATCGACGGTCAGGATGAAGACCGGCAACCGGCTTTCTTCAAACATCTCGCGCTTTTTGACGGCAAACCAGCCAATCGCCTGCTTTACGGTCGTTTGATGCCGCCCAAGCGTATCGACAAGGCCCGGCATCCAGGCGCCCGCCGACAAAACGAGATGGCCGGCCGTATAGGTCGTGCGCCCGGTCCTGACCTCGACGCCGCCGTTGGGTGTGGCTTTCCAGGACAGGACCGGCTCGTTGAAGCGCAGTTCTGCGCCGTGCTTCATGGCAAGGCCCGCATGGGCGTAGATCGCCTTTTCGGATGCGATAAAGCCGCCATCGGCCTGGAAGTTGGCGATATGGCCACGGGGCAGATGAAAGGCTGGATAGCGCTTGGCCATTTCGGCGTGATCCAGCACCTCATGAGCGAGCTCATGCTCGAGGCAGCTTTTGACCGAGCTTTCAACGAAGCCTTGCCCTTCGGCCGCAATATCGAGAGAGCCGGTGACATGAAACAGCTTCATGCCCGCTTCGCGCCCGGTCTCATGCCAGAGCTCTGCGGCGCGCTTGAGAAGCGGCACATAGTGCGAGCCCTCGAAATAGGCGATCCGGATGATACGCGAGAGCCCATGCGACGAGCCCATGGCGTGGCCGAGCTCAAAACGCTCGAGACCCAGAACCCTGAGGCCGCGTTTGGCCAGATGATAGCAAGTGGAAGAACCCATGCCGCCGACGCCGGCGACGATCACGTCATAATGTGCCATGTTGAGAGACATGCCCGACTTTTTTGGTCTGCAAAAGCCCGCGCTGGTCCTGACAGCGCTTGCGCTTTAGGAGGAAGCCAAACGCCGGGGGTCCAAAATGCGCGCTGTTTTCATTGATGCAAGTCCTGCGCTGGCGAGCGTGATGGAGCGGCTGGTTCGTCAAGGCGACATCCCGATCACGATCAGCCCGACCCCGGACATTAAGTCAGCGGACATTCCCGACGTGATGGGCATGGCAGACATTGCCATTATCGATCACACCAGCCTGCCAATAGAGGTCGCGCTTGCCTGCAAGGGTCTGAAGCATGTGGTGTTCCTTGGCACAGGTGCACGCAGCTACATGGACATTGAGGCGCTCAATGAAATCGGAATCAGCGTCGATCTGATCAAGGGCTATGGCGACACGGCTGTAGCCGAATGTGCCATCGGCCTGATGTTTGCTGCCGCGAAGGGCTTTGCACGCATGGACCGGGGCATGCGTGAGGGCCAGTGGTTGCGCACGGAGGCGCTGGAGCTTCGGGGCAAGACCCTTGGGCTTTTGGGCTTTGGCGGGATCGCACGCGAGGTTGCGCGGATCGCACTCGGACTTGGCATGAAAGTCGAGGCCTGGAACCGCTCGCCGACCCAGATGCCTGGCGTCTCATTCGTCTCGCTGGACAGGTTGCTCGCCCAAAGCGACGTGCTTTCCCTGCACCTCCTTCTCGACAATGAAACCCGTGGGTTTCTCTCAAGCGAGCGAATCAACGCCATGCGGCCCGGCGCAATCCTGATCAACACGGCGCGTGGCGCGCTGATTGATGAGAACGCGCTTTATGAAGCGTTAACGAGTGGGCACCTGCGCGCGGCGGGGCTCGATGTGTTCACTATTGAACCCCTGCCGGCAAACCACCCGCTGACAAGGCTAGAAAACGTCACTTTGTCAGCCCATTCCGCATTTCGCACGCCCGAGGCCAGCGATAACCTGATTGAGGCAGCGCTCAATCATTGCCGGCGCCTGTCAGAAAATCGCACAAGGTGAACACCGGTTAACACTTCGTTTACCAGGTACCCGGCAATTCTTGCCCAGTGACGAGATCGGGTCCTCCGGTCTTGCCCCGCCTGAGGTTCAAAGTGAACGCCGTCGCAGAATTCGTCAAAGCGCTCGGTCCTGCCCGCATCGCCGCCATGGGCGCGGTGGCCCTGATCCTTGTCGGCTTCTTTGCCTTCATCATGATGCGCATGAACCAGCCAGACATGGCGGCATTGTTCAGCGAACTGTCCCTGCAGGATTCAGCCCAGATCGTGCGCGAGCTCGACCGCCAGGCCATTCGCCATGAGCTGCGCAACGAAGGCACGACGATCATGGTGCCGCGCGCGGATGTGCCAAGGCTTCGCATGCGCATGGCCGAGATGTCGCTGCCAAAGGGCACCGGCGTTGGCTATGAGATCTTCGATCGTGGTGAAACGCTCGGCACAACGAATTTCGTTCAAAACATCAATCATCTGCGCGCGCTTGAAGGTGAAATTGCCCGCTCGATCCGCGCGCTCGACAGGGTGCAGGCTGCGCGCGTCCACCTTGTCCTGCCTGAACGCCAGCTGTTTTCGCGCGATCGCGCCGAACCGACCGCATCCATTGTGCTTCGCTTGCGCGGACAGCTCGAGACGCCGCAGATCCGCGCGATCCAGCACCTCGTCTCCTCTGCAGTCAACGGGCTGAAGCCGACGAACGTCTCGATCATCGACGATAGCGGACGCCTCCTCGCCCAAGGCGGCGCTGCCGGCTCCGAAATGGCCGGTGCCAACAGCATGGAAGAGCGGACGGCGAATTTCGAGCGCCGCATGCAAGGATCGGTCGAGGACATCCTCGGCCGCATCATGGGGCCCGGCCGCACGCGGGTTCAGGTCGCAGCGGACCTTGACTTCAACCGGACGACGCAGACCCAGGACCTGTTTGACCCTGAAAGCCGTGTCGTGCGCTCGACGCAGTCCCGTGGCGAGCGCTCGCGCTCCAACGAGGCCGGCAATCGCCAGGTCTCGGTCGGCAATGAACTGCCTGGCGCGCAGGGCGGGGCTGGCAATGAGGCCGGTTTGCGCGAGAATTCTGAGAAGACCGAGGAAATCACGAACTTCGAGATTTCGCGTACCCAGCGCACCGAGGTGATCGAAGCTGGCCGGGTCAAGCGTCTGTCGGTCGCCGTGCTTGTCGATGGCATCTATACCCGGCAGGGCGCGGATGTGACCTATACCCCGCGCTCGGCGGAAGAGCTTGAGCGGATTGCCACGCTCGTGCGCTCAACCATCGGGTTTGACGAGCGTCGTGGAGACCGGGTTGAAGTCGTCAATCTGCGCTTTGCCGACGGTCCAAGGCTTGATGCCCTGCCCGCAGCCGCTGAAGCCCCGCTGTTTGACTTCAGATTTGGCCGTGAAGAAATCGTGCGGCTGATCGAACTTGGTGTCATGTCGATCATCGGGTTGCTGTTGCTGTTGTTCGGTGTCCGGCCGCTGATGAAGAGTGTCCTTGGCGAGGCCGCAAGCAAGAAAATCGAGGCCCAGCAGCAAGCCGCGGCGCTGGCTGGTCCAGGCGAGCAACAAGCGCTTCAGGCACCGCAGACCGGCCAGGCAGACCAACCGCAGCCGGCGCTCCCCGACAGCGCCACGGCACGCGCCCTTGAAGTCGCCGCCATGCTTGGTGGGCAGCATCAGGCTTCCGTTAGCAAACTCGGTGAGCTTGTGAAGGCGAACCCGATTGAGGCCTCGGCCATTGTCCGGGCCTGGATGATCGACAAGAAGGCCGCCTGAGATGTCCACGGTCCGTCTAGCAAACGATCCAGCCCGCCAGCGTCGCCCGCTGAAGGGACTTGAGCGCGCTGCCCTTCTGATGCTGGCGCTCGGCGAAACACATGCGCGACCGATCTTCGAGGACTTCAACGACGAGGAAATCAAGGAACTCTCGATCGCCATGTCGAAGCTTGGCACGATCGAGCCCGATCAGATCGAAGAGGTGTTTGTCGAATTCATCTCGCAGATGGGCTCGGCTGGCGTGCTCATGGGCAACTTCGATTCAACCGAACGCCTTTTGCAGCAGTTTCTCCCCAGCGAGCGCGTTTCCACGATCATGCAGGAGATCCGCGGTCCTGCCGGGCGCAACATGTGGGAGAAGCTCTCCAACGTTCAGGAAGAGATCCTCGCCAACTACCTCAAGAACGAATACCCGCAAACGGTTGCGGTCGTGCTGTCCAAGATCAAGCCAGACCATGCCGCGCGTGTGCTTTCCATCATGCCGGAGGAATTTGCGCTCGAGGTTGTTGGCCGCATGCTGCGCATGGAAGCGGTGCAGAAAGAGATTCTCGAGCGCGTCGAGCAGACGCTGCGCACGGAATTCATGGCAAACCTCGCCCAGACTTCGCGTCGCGACAGCCACGAATTGATGGCCGAGATCTTCAACTCCTTTGATCGCCAGACCGAAACACGCTTCATGACCTCGCTCGAGGAGGCGAGCCGAGACTCCGCCGAGCGGATCAAGTCGTTGATGTTCACCTTCGATGACCTGTCCAAGCTCGACTCCGGTTCGATCCAGACGCTCTTGCGCCATGTCGAGAAAGACAAGCTGTGCATCTCGCTCAAGGGTTCGACCGACACGATGCGCGATCTGTTCTACGCCAACATGTCCGCGCGCGCTGCCGCCGTCCTCAAGGACGATATGGAAGCTCTTGGACCTGTCCGCCTCAAGGATGTCGATGAGGCCCAGAATCTGATGGTCAACATGGCCAAGGACCTCGCAGCGCGCGGCGAGATTGTCTTGAACAAGTCACGCGGCGACGACGAGTTGATCTACTGACATGAACGCAGCCACATCCCGCCCCACACCGTTTGCCTTCTCGTCGGACTTCGGCTCGAACCGGGAAACGCGCCGCATTCCCATGCTTGAAGCAGAGATTGCACGGCTGACCGCCGAAGTCGCCGCTGCCGAGCAGCGAGGCTATGATGCCGGTCGCGCGGTTGGCTACGCGTCCGGCCGGGATGATGCCCTCGTCCATGAAGCGCAACGCGCCTCGGGATCCGCTGCCCGGATCGTGGAGGTTGCCGACCGCCTCGTGGGCGGTCTGGAACAGGAACGCGCGTTGCTGTCGCGCGAAGCTGTCGAGATTGCGCTGCTTGCTGCGCGCAAGTTTGCAGATGCGAGCCTTGTCCGCGCGCCGACAGCTGCGGTCGAGCAGCTGTTTTCGACATGTCTCTCCTACGCCAGGGGTGCGCCGCATCTCGTCGTGCGCGTTCCGCCGGATCTCGTTGAAAAAACCGAGGCGCTGACCAAGCGCATGGCGTTCGAGCGCGGCTTCACGGGCCGCATCGTGGTTCTCGGCGATCCCGACACACAGCAGGGTGATGCGCTGATCGAATGGGCTGATGGCGGTATTGGCCGCTCGCGCCACGCCATCGACGCCGCCATTGCCACTGCGGTCAACGCCTATTTCACGGCCCCTTCCCAACCGTCGTCTGACGCTGGAGATGCCCCATG
>JAIYEB010000352.1 GCA_027487195.1 Hyphomicrobiales bacterium
TGTCCGCACGCCATCAACGGGGATGTGCGACAGGTCGCTGATGCGGACAGCCAGATCAACGGACGCGACATCGCCGGGCAAAATGCGCGACAGGCCCGCCCGAAAAGGCGAGAAGATGCCATGGATCGTGGCGTACGCTGAGGCACCTGCGACAGCAATAGTGATCAGGGCCTGAACATCGCCGCTTGCAGCCCGGACTGTGCACCGGGTCAGACAGCCCTTGGCATACACCGCTCCGATACCAAAAATGACACCCCCGATGAGAATGCCAAAAAGCGATGCGCGTTGCGGAAGGTAGGACGCGCCGGTTGTCTCAAAAAACTCGCCAAGGAGCGCCGCCTGGGTCAGGGCCACCGCGCTTGCCATCGCCACGACGACCACCGCAGCTGAGCTGCGTTGTTCTCCTGCCAGCACCTCGCGAACGGCATCGTAGGGCGAGAACGCCGTACGCTCGGCAAGAATGCCGAAAAGCAAGCCCACTGAGAGGCCGACCAACACCATAACCAGAATATGCGACACGAATGCTTCCGCCGTTCAACGCCAAGGCTCGTATTAGCCTAGGCCTGAATCGGCGGCTCGATTAATCCATCATTAAGGTGAATAGGGCGTTTTTGAATCAATTTTGATCAATCGCGCGTGATGAGCGTGCCCGCACCGTGCTCGGTGAACAGTTCCAGCAGCACCGCATGCGGCACCTTTCCGTCCATGATCACGACGCCCTCAACGCCCCTTTCGATCGCATAAAGACACGTCTCAATCTTGGGGATCATGCCGCCCGTGACCGTGCCATCGTCGATCAGACGCCGGCAATCCTGCGCGGTCAGTTTGGGGATCAACTGCTTTTGCTTGTCGAGAACACCCGGGACATCGGTGAGGAGCAACAGGCGCTTGGCCTGAACGGCACCTGCAATCGCGCCCGCAAACGTGTCGGCATTCACGTTGTAGGTTTGCCCTGAATCCGATGTGCACACGGGCGCAAGGACTGGAATGATCTCACGCCCCAGGATCGTGTCGAGGATCTTCGTGTCAACCTTGTCGGGTTCACCGACAAATCCAATGTCGATGACCTTTTCGATATTGGAATCCGGATCCTTGACGGTGCGGGTGGCTTTCACCGCCTTCACCATGTCGCCGTCCTTGCCGCAAAGCCCAACGGCCTTGCCGCCAGCGTTGTTGATGTAGCCGACGATCTGCTTGTTCAGCGATCCTGCCAGAACCATTTCAACCACTTCGACGGTCTTGGCGTCCGTCACGCGGTATCCGCCGACAAACTCGCTGTCGACACCGAGCTTTTTCAGCATCGCGGAGATCTGGGGTCCGCCGCCATGGACAACGATCGGGTTGATGCCAACCTGCTCAAGCATGACGATGTCGCGGGCAAAAGAGCGCGCCGTGTCCTCATCGCCCATGGCGTGGCCGCCATACTTCACGACGACGATTTCGTCGTCGTACTGCTGCATGAAGGGAAGCGCCTGAACGATGGTGCGCGCAGTGGCGTGCGGGTCGTCGGTTGTATCCATCACGGGCTCTCCGAAGGTGTTCGCGGGGGCTTAGCGGCCATGGCTGTCGCTTGCAAATGGTTCGTGAATCGACGGCCCAGAAAATGATTTCACTGTTCTTGCTCCGTTCACGATTCACGAGGACTCGCAAATCAGTCATTGTTCGTTTCCATGGGGGAGGGTCGTGTGGCGCGGTCCTCAGAGATTGCATTGGATCGTTTCATGACCGCGACCCGGAAGGGCTGGCATTTGTCGAGGCACAAGGCCTCAACACTGGCATTGATTGCGGGTACCCCGCTGTTAATGGCAGCCGCGCCCTACCCTGACATGAGCTTGGCCATGTCCGACCTCGTGGTCGCGGCCGTTGCCTCGGGCTGCGTGATCGCGGCAAGCTTTGCAAGCGTTGGTCTGATCCGTGCCCGCAGGCGCGAGCGCGAGACAACCGAGCGGGCCTCCAGCGAAATTCGCGAACTATCGCAGCGCCTCGCGCGGGCAGAAACGCTTCTCCAGCGCGAGAATGAGTTGCTGATCGTCTGGGACGGTGTCGGTCCGGCGCGCGAGGTCACCGGAAGCGTGTCCGGCGCACCTTCAACTCAGGATCAGATTCTTCGGCTCGAAACATGGATCGGCGCGCAGGATCACAGCGACCTTGCAGCCCATATCGGCGCATTGCGCGCGCGCGGCGAAGCGTTTGATGTCGCAGTCGCAACATCCACCGGCGCCATGCTGGAAGTCGACGGCCGTTGCGCAGGCAGTGCTGCGGTTGTGCGCTTCCGCGACCTGTCCGACCAGCGCACCGAGTTGGCGCGCATGGCCGAGCGCCACCGCGGTCTCGTTCGTGAGGCTGAGGTCACAAACACGCTGCTCGCAGGCCTGCCGCATCCCGCCTGGCTGCGCAATGAAGCCGGCGTACTGATCTGGTGCAACGCGGCTTATGCAAAGGCCGTTGATGCAGCAACACCCGCCGCAGCGATCTCTGCCGGGCTTGAACTGCTCGATTCAGCTGACCGGCTGGCAACGGAAAAATCGCTGCAGAGCACGGGGCGCTACGCTGCCCGCCGGGATGCGACCTCCGCAGGACAGCGCCGGGCCTATGACATTGAGATTTCGCGAACCTCGCAGGGCTCGGCCGGGCTTGCCATTGATGTGACGGAAGCCCACGTCGCGCGACGGGCGGTGGATGCCGTGACTGAAGGTCACCGGCGTACGCTGGATACTTTGCCAACGCCGGTTGCGCTGTTTGATCAGCGTCGCAGGCTCATCTATTCCAACCCCGCCTGGGCCGACCTCTGGGGCTTTGAGCAGTCGTTCCTCGATGAGCAGCCCGATGAGGGAACCTTGCTCGACCGGCTGCGCGAGGCGCGCAAGCTGCCGGAGCAGGCCGATTATCAACTCTGGAAATCAAAGCAGCTCGCCAGCCACGCGTCCGCGGAAGGCTATGAGTCGCTGTGGCACCTGCCCGACCAACGCGCCATCCGCGTCCACCGCCAGCCCAATCCTCTGGGTGGCCTGACTTTGGTGCAAGAAGACGTCACCGAACATTTCGGCCTACTGCGCTCAAGCGAGACCTCCGCCCGCATGCAGCGCGAGACACTCGACGCCTTGACGGATTCCGTTGTGGTGTTTGGCTCAGACGGCCGCCTCAAACTGTCGAACCCGGCCTTCAGCGCGCTCTGGCGTTTCACGCCCTCAACCCTTGCCGAGAAACCGCACATCGACCTTGTCGTTGCCGCCTGCGCCTCGCTCCATGCCGACCCCGTGGTCTGGCAGGGCCTTCGCGCCGCGGTCTTTGCGGTGGGCGAGGATCGCGCGCCCTACAAGGCCAGGATTTCGCGCCGCGACGGTACGGTCATCGACGTTGCGACCATGCCGCTGCCGGAAGGCGCAACGCTTGCAACCTTTGTCGATGTCACGGCTCAGGTGAACGTCGAGCGCGGGCTGACAGACCGCAACGAGGCGCTCGAAGTTGCTGATCGGATCAAGACCGACTTCGTGAAACACGTGTCCTATGAGCTGCGCTCGCCGCTGCAGAACATCATTGGCTTTGCGCAGTTGCTGGCGGAAGCGCGGGTTGGGCCGCTGAACGACAAGCAGGCTGAGTACATGAGCTACATCATGTCCTCGTCCACAGCGCTTCTCGCCATCATCACCGACATTCTGGATCTTGCGACGGTGGATGCCGGCGCCATGGAACTCGACCTGTCGCGCGTCGATATCAGCGACACGGTTCAAGGCGCTGTTGCCGGCATTCGCGATCGTCTCATCGAGCATGATGTCAAGCTGCAGATCGAGGTCCCGGCCAATGCCGGCGGCCTTCTGGCCGACCCGCGTCGCCTGAGGCAGATCCTGTTCAACCTGCTCTCCAATGCGATCGGCTTCTCCCAGGCTGGCAAGACCGTTCGTATTGCGGTCGAGCGTGAGGATGGACACGTGCTGTTCAAGGTCGAGGACCAGGGACGCGGCATCCCCGCTGAGCGGCTGGCGCGCGTGTTCGACCGTTTCGAGACAGCTACGACCGGGACACGCCACCGCGGCGCAGGGCTTGGCCTGTCCATCGTGCGCTCATTTGCCGAACTTCATGGCGGCCAGGTGATGATCCGCTCGGCGGAAGGTCGCGGCACATCCGTGACAGTCAAAATTCCCGACGCCAGTGCAAAGACAGGCGGCGGCAAAAGCGTCGCAGCCTGAAGGAAGCATCGCAGGTTAGTTCATCCTGCCATCGACGGCTGGGCCAAGGCGCGAAACCAGCACCTTGTCGATCCGCCGTCCATCAAGGTCCAGCACCTCAAAACGCCAGGGGCCGCGCTGAAAGCTCTCGCCGATGGTTGGAAGATGATTGAGGGTGTTGAGCACAAGCCCCGCCACCGTCTTGTAGCTGGCGTTCGGGTCGACTTGCACGCCAACCTTGTCGGAGAACTCGTCGATGGGCATCCAGCCGGCGACCAGAAACGACCCGTCTTCGCGCAAGGCGAACGCAGGCTCATCCTCGCCTTCCTCCTGGAAAACACCCGTGATGGCTTCGAGGATGTCACCCGATGTGATCACCCCCTCGAAATGGCCGTACTCGTCGAACACGAGCGCCATGTGCACGGTTGAGGCGCGGATGGCTTTGAGCACGTCCAGCGCGCGCGCCCGATCCGTGACAATTGGTGCCTGGGTAACGAAGTTTTTGACCTCGACCTTGCGACGCTCGGCCAGCGCCTGCACCAGATCCTTGACGAAGACGACCCCGATGATGGCGTCTGCCTTGTCTTCCCGCACGGGAAGCCGCGTGCGGCGCGTCTCGTAGACCTGCCGCCTGATATCTTCGATGTCGTCGGTAAGATCGATGATTTCCACATCACGGCGCGGCGTCATCAACGCGCTCGCAGTGCGATCTGAAAGGCGCATGACGCCAGAAATCATCTCGCGCTCTTCTGTCTCGATCACCCCCGCGCTTTCGGCTTCGGCGATGACGGTCTTGACCTCCTCATCGCTCATCTTCTCATCGCCCGCACCCTTTTGCCCCAGAAGCGCAAGCACCGCCTTGCCCGAAACGTCGAGCAGCCAAACCAGCGGCAGCGCGACGCGCGCGAGCAAATTCATCATGGGAGCGACACGGGCAGCCACCCGCTCGGGATCGCGAAGAGCGATCTGTTTGGGCACAAGCTCGCCGATGATGAGTGACAGATAGGTGATGCCAACAACCACCAGACCGACACCAAGCGCGTCAGACAAGCCCTCCGACAGACCTTGAGATACCAGCCATTCGGACAGGCGGGCACCAAGCGTTGCGCCCGAGAAGGCGCCGGAGAACACGCCAACAGCTGTGATCCCGATCTGCACCGAGGACAGGAAGCGACCGGGGTTTTCCGCGAGCCTGATCGCGGTGCGGGCGCCGCGCCACCCTTGATCAGCTAGAACCTTGAGCCGGGCAGGTCTTGAAGACACGACGGCCAGCTCGGACATGGCCAGAACACCGTTGACCACGGTGAGGACAAGGACAATCAAGATCTCAAAATACACTACCGGCACACAAGCATGCGAGGCCACATGACGCGGTGGCTCGCTTCGTTGCCCCTTTCCGGTGCCGTGCTGTCCCTATCACAAAGTTGAGGGCGCGCGATATGGTGCTTGGGCGTCTGGAATGCGTTTCATGCCAGCCTCCACGAGCTTCGCCCCCCCGACTACCCTCTCTTCAAAGACCCGGCGAACCGCTCCCGTTCCTGAAGAACCAGACGCTAGAGGTGCTTTGCAATGAACGCTGCGCTGGCAGCCTCGGCGGCCCGCCCCATTGGAAAGTCGAAGGACTGGAACACGTGGCATCCCCCGGGCCAGAGCTTCATTTCGGTGGACACCCCCGCTGCCGTTAGGCGCGAAGCCATGAACAGCGTGTCATCGACCAGCGCATCCCTTGTGCCAACCGACAGGAAGCACGCGGGCAGACCGCGAAGATCGGCATTGAGCGGCGAGATGTCCGGGTTTGAGAGATCAACCCCAGCCGGCACGAAAGCACGCACGAAATTGCGGATATCGCGTGTTGTCAGGATCAGGCGCTCGTTGAAAGCAGCCGCACTTGGCGTCAATGCCAGATCATAGCAGCCCGCAACCAGGTTTGCGGCGCGAAACGGCATGAGCCCGTGGCGATCGCGCATGCGCAGCAGCGTTGCAGCCGTGAGGTGCGCGCCGGCACTTTCACCACCAATGGTCAGCGCGTCCGTGCCAAAGCGCGCCTTGGCATTACGCATGAGCCAGAGCGCCGCGTGCTCGCAATCGTCATGTGCGCTCGGATAGGGCCATTCCGGCGCCAGATGATACTCGACCGATACGGTTGCGACCCCCGCCGCGTCGGCCAGGATCTCAAGGCGATCATCCTGCATGTCGCTTGAGCCAAACGTCCATCCGCCGCCATGGATGTGGAGATAGACGCCGCGCGGCGCACCACGGGCCGGGGTAATCACCCGGAGCTGGATCGGCCCTCTTGGTGCCGGGATCTCGATCATTGTCGCGCGTTGCGAGGGGGCCGGCACCGGGAAGATGCCGCGCCCGCTCTTGCGCAGGTCCCGGATCAGCTGGGCGGGAAAGGCCCACGTATCGGGCATGACGGACATTTTCGCGATGATGTCTGCGTTGAGCGCGACCGTCTCGGGCGCGAAGGTCTCGGGCTGAAAGGCAGATGCGTCCACGAGCATGCTCATCTTGTTTCCTCAGTTCAGAGCGTGATGTGACACGTCCCGGGTCATCTTGACCAGCCATCCAACGCGCGGTTCCGGGCGTATCACCAGGGATGACTTGTCCTGGAGGATCACCGTGACCCTTGTTCGCATTGCGCTTGTTGCAGCTGCACTCGTGCTCGGGTGGCTCATCCTGCGCGCCATGGGCCTCGCCGACTTCTTTGCGTCATTTGCCCGGATCGGAGCCGACCCGTGGGGTCTCGTCAGCCTTGTTGACCTCTACCTCGGCTTTGCAATTCTAGCCGTGATCATCGCTACGGTTGAGCGCAGACTGCCAGCGCTCGTCTGGATTGTCGGTCTGTTTGTGCTCGGAAATCTGCTCGGCGCCGTCTGGTTCGCATGGCGCCTGCCGATGCTGTTTCAAAAGCTCAAGGCATAGGGACGGGCTGCGGTCTTTACGCCAGATCCTTATAGGCTTCAGTGGCTGCCACGAGCTCATGCGCAATGCCGGGCTCGGTCATGGCATGGCCCGCATCGGGCACGATCCTGAGTTTCGCCTCAGGCCAGGCTTTGGCCAGGTCCCAGGCGTTTTTCAGCGGCGTGCACATGTCATAGCGACCGTGCACGAGGGTTGTCGGAATGTGGCGGATTAATCCCACACCTTCCAGAAGCGCACCATCGCGCGCCAGAAACCCACCATTGATGAAGTAGTGGCATTCGATCCGCGCGAAGGCGAGCGCATAGGCATCCATGCCGAACCGGTCGACCCTTGCAGGATCATCGAGGAGCGAAATGGTTCGCCCCTCCCAGCGGCTCCAGGCCCTGGCGGCTTCCAGCTGAACAGAGCGCACGGGGCTCATCAGCCGGCGATGATAGGCGCCGATCATGTCATGGCGTTCATCGCGCGGAATGGGCGCAACGAAGGCATCCCATGCATCAGGAAAAACCTGATCTGCGCCGGCCTGATAAAACCAGGCCAGCTCCGAGCGGCGTAGCAGGAAAATTCCGCGCAGCACCATGGCCTGCACGACAGCCGGATGGGTCTGGGCATAGGCCAGCGACAGGGTTGAACCCCACGAGCCCCCGAAGAGCTGCCAGCGCGCAATGCCGAGGTGCGCCCTCAGCTTTTCCATGTCAGCAACAAGATGCCATGTCGTGTTTTCGTGAAGTTCGGCATTGGGTGTGGATCGCCCGCAACCGCGCTGATCAAACAGGATGATGCGGTAGAAGCCTGGATCGTGGAACCGCCGCATGGTCGGATTGGATCCCCCGCCAGGCCCCCCATGGACGAGCAGAACGGGCACGCCCGCCGGGTTTCCGCATTCCTCGAAATAGATCAGATGCCGCGTCGACACCTGCAAATGGCCAGACCGGTAGGGCTCAATCGCTGGGAAAAGTCCAAGCCCGGATGCTTCCCGCATGGCGATGGCCGCTAATGGGCAGCAAAGCGGGGGATAAGCAGCAGCAAACCGGATATCGTCCACAATCCGCCGGCAGCAATCGCGGCGTGCATGGCGAATGCCATGTAGGTTTCGCGCAACACCAGCGCAGAGGCAAAGCGGGCATGTGGCTCCGGCGGCCTCTTGTCTTCCGGAATAGAGTTCCAGAACTCGGTACGGCGATGATCAAGCCGACGCGTGCGCTCGGCAAAAAACAGCAGGCTGGCCGAGAGCAGGGTGGCCAGGACTGCACCCGTTCGTATCATCAGCGGGAGATCAAAGCTGAGACCGAGCATTGTGACCCCGATGGCAAGCACGGCGAACATGACGCCACGCCCCACAACCTCATAGGCAACCGCGCGCATGGTCTGCATTTCGCCCCCGGCTCATGTCTGGACAAGCGACCAGTATCAACGCTCGTTCAGACCGCGCCATACGCAAACGGTCGCAGTGGTAGTTTGACTGACGGCCCGGGAAGACGTCAGGCCGGCGCGGGACTTGAGTGACGCGGCTCAAGGCCAGTCTAGAACAGGCCAACCCTGAGCAGGTTCAGGATGGCCGGCATGGACAGGAACGCAAGGGCCGAGATCCAGATCCACAGCGACGTCAGCGAGGTTTTGCCGCCGCCCACGAAACGCTCGTAAAGCGCTGCCGGGACGCCCGCCAGCATGATGGTGAGCGTCGACACGATGAGTGACGCAAACATCGTTACGAATGCAGACGTCTCGGGCAGGAAGAACGGATACCAGAACTGCTTCGTCACAAGGGCGAGCAGCAGCGCCGGCGAGAAAATGCCGTTGATGATGCCAAGTGCCAGAATGCCGAACAGATAGGGCTCGGCGATCACGAAATCCGGCGGCTCGGCATCAGGCGCCTTTACTGCCTGCGCTTTCCCATCGCTCTTCTGCGCTTTCGGTGGCTTTGCCATGATGAAAGCCTCAGAACACGCGGGGCGCGAGGCCCCAGCGCGCAAACTCGAAGAACAGGAGAACGCGGGCCGCAATCAGCCACAACACGGTGAAGATGATCACGACCGGCGGCGGGACAGCATCGGGCGTTATGGCGCGCACGAGCTTTACCGCAGGGTCAGAGACCGCGACAAACCCGCGCCAGATGAAGTTGTTCCAGTTCGGATCCACAAACAGGCTGAGAAAGAACCGACCGATGGCGGCATACATCAGCACTGCCAGAGCGTAGTTTGGCAGGTGATAATACCAGCTTTGAAAAAATGACGTCGCCGCATCCAAGGCGTTGGTCTCCCATGACTGCCGGGACATGGCACAGATGAAAGCGCGCTGAAAGAAAAAATCGACTGCCATGAAGCTCTTGGCAGGTCTTTCGCACAGGTGCGCCGCAAAAGGCCTTGCCGCTCAGTCGCGCAGCCGCTTAACTGCCCCCTTCTCCAACCGTGTTTCGAATGCCCCTGACCTTTTACCTCGAAGTTCTGCTGCAAGGTGTATTGACCGGCCTTGTCTATGGCCTGATGGCGCTTGGGCTGTCCGTGATTTTCGGCGTCGTCCGCGTCGTGAACTTTGCCCATGGCGAGTTTGCCGTGCTTGGCATGTACGCGGCCTTTGTGCTGTTCACAGCCTTCCGGATCGACCCGTTTCTGGCCATGCTGCCGATTGCGGCGCTGTTTTTTGTCCTCGGCTATGGCTTGCAGCGCGCTCTCATCAACCCGTTCGTCGGCCGGCCCGAGCATGAACAGTTCATCCTGCTCGTGGGCGTTGCCATCATTCTCGTCAATGGATGCCTGATCGTGTTCGGGCCTGAAGCCCGCCATCCGAACCTGCCCTACGCTTTTGACAGCTTCCAGGTCGGCCCCATGATCCTTGACAAGGTCAGGGTCTACGCCGCCATCGCTGCAATCCTCGTCAGTGCAGCTTTGTTTGCCTTCTTTCGTTTCACAACGACCGGCACGGCGATCCGCGCCTGCGCCGACAATCTCGTTGGCGCAGCTGTAGTCGGGCTTGATGTGAAGCGGCTCTATGCCCTCACCTTTGGTCTTGGACTGGCCTGCGTTGGCGCAGCGGGGTCCTTGATGGTCACGCTCGCTGACGCGACACCCATGATTGGTCCGGCCTATACCTTCCTTGCGTTCACCATCGTGATCGTTGGTGGCATGGGCTCGATGGGCGGCGCGCTTGTTGGCGGGCTTTTGATTGGCGTCGCTGAAGCCTCGGCAACGTTCATCCTGCCGCCGTCGATGAAGTCCATGGCCTCTTTTGCCCTGCTGGTCGCGATCCTCGTGCTGCGTCCGCAAGGGCTCCTGGGCAAACGAGCATGAACGCGATCTCGAAGCTCATCGCGCGCACACCGGGGCGTGGCCTTGTCTTGCTGGCCATTTTCTTTGCCGTGCTCGCGGCATTGCCACCCTTCCTCGACAGGTATCTCCTGTCGGTCATGTTCCTGATCTTCTGGTTTGCGACCGTTTCGCAGGCCTGGAACGTGATGATGGGATTTTGCGGGCAATTGAGCCTGGGGCATGCCCTCTATGTGGGCCTTGGTGGCTATGTCGCGGCACTGCTCTATGTCGGGTTTGGTGTCCCGGTCATTGTCGGCGTCTTTCCCGCCATGCTTGTTGCGGTCGCTTTTGGCGCCGCCATTGGCTTCCTGTCGTTTCGGTTTGGGATCGAGGGCGTGTATTTTGCGCTTCTCACCATCGCCTTTGCGGAAGTCACACGGATCGGTTTTGACAACTGGCCCCTGATGGGTGGTGCCGCCGGCCTGTTCATTCCCGTGCGCGCTGGCGGTGGCGGCGAATGGTGGAACCTCCGGGGCGGGCCGGTCCTGTTTTACTATGTCGGGCTGTTGCTGATGGCGATTGCCCTTGTCGTGTGCAGCCTGCTGCGCTTCTCGCGGCTTGGCTACGCCTGGCTTGCGGTGCGCGAGGACCCGGAAGCCGCCCGCGCGCTTGGCATCAACGTGTTTCGCGCGAAAATGTCGGCCATCATGATTTCATCAGCGATGACGGCCGTCGCGGGCTCGGTCTATGCGTTTTATCAAAACAACCTGTTTCCAAGTCAGGCCTTCGATATCTCCCGCTCGATCGAACTGATCCTTGCGCCCATCGTTGGTGGTCTTGGAACCTTGATCGGACCCATCCTTGGTGCCTTCATCCTGACACCCCTCGGCCAGGGGCTCATTGCCGCGACCGAAGCGATTGTCGGCAAGGCGGTGCCTGGTGCGAACCTGGTGTTTTACGGCATCGCGCTGATGGCGATCATCTGGTTTGCGCCAGCCGGCGTCTGGCCCTGGCTCAAGAAGAAGCTCGCGATTCCAGAGGAGCGATCATGACCGCTCTCCTGGAGGTGAAAGCCGCGACCAAGCGCTTTCGTGGGCTGACGGCTGTTGATGCCGTAACGCTGAGCGTCAACAGCGGCGATCTGTTTGCGGTGATCGGCCCAAA
>JAIYEB010000113.1 GCA_027487195.1 Hyphomicrobiales bacterium
CATGTCGGCGTCAGCATTCTGTCGTTTATCGCGACGCTGATGGTGATCGCTGCGAGCGCGACCACCAGCGCTGCGTTGCCGGCCGCCTTGTTGGCAGCGACGTTGCCCATGGTGATTGCATTTGTCGCGGTGATGCTCATCGAGGGGCAGACCCACCTTGTCGGCCTGGCGGCTGCCGCCGGTTTTGCAATGATCTACTTCTTCTTTCTCGCCAAAAGACTTCAGCAAGCCAGCCTCGACGGCATGGCCATGCGCGCCGAGAAGGATGTGCTGATTGCGGAGCTTGAGCAGGCGCGCCGCAATGCCGAGGACGCCCGCAAACGCGCTGAGTCTGCAAACATCGCCAAATCGCGCTTTCTCGCGACCATGAGCCATGAGTTGCGCACGCCGCTCAACGCCATTCTCGGCTTTTCCGAAGTCATGAAGGGCGAAGTGTTCGGTCCCTTGGCCAACCCGAGCTATAAGGAATATGCGAGCGACATCCATTCCTCGGGCCAGCACCTGTTGAACCTGATCAACGAGATCCTGGATCTTTCACGCGTTGAGGCTGGTCGCTTTGAGCTGAACGAGGAACCGGTGAACCTCGTCTACAGCGCGGAAGATAGCCTGCGTCTGGTCAGCATGCGCGCACGCAACAAGGGCGTGACGATGCAGGAATCGTTTGAGGAGGGCATGCCGAACCTGTGGGCGGATGCGCGTTCCGTGCACCAGATTTTCCTCAATCTCTTGTCAAACGCTATCAAGTTCACTCCCTCGGGTGGCACCGTGTTTGTGAAAGTCGGCTGGACCCGCAGCGGCGGCCAGTACCTGTCGGTTCGCGATACCGGCTGTGGCATTCCCGATGACGAGATCCCGACCGTGCTGTCATCCTTTGGCCAGGGCACCAATGCGCTGAAGAATGCTGAACAGGGTGCAGGGCTTGGTCTTCCCATCGTCCAAGGCTTCGTAGAGCTTCATGGCGGCACCTTCTCGCTGAAGTCCAAGGTGCGCGTTGGGACCGAGGTTCTGATCACCTTCCCGAACGAGCGCGTGATGAAGCCGCTGGCGGCGATCCATCAGGGCCAGGCGGCGTAAGGGCTCATCCGTCTGCAACAACGGTACAGCTAGGCTACCTTGTCCTGATAGAGGACATCATGCTGACCCCTGCAACGCGCAATGTGCTGGGTGGCCCGCTGGCCACCTGTTCGCTTGAGCCCATGACGGGCTATTTTCGCGATGGCTGCTGCCATACCGGCGAAACCGATCGCGGTATCCATACGATCTGCGCCATCGTGCATGGCGCTTTTCTGGCCTACTCCCAATCAATCGGGAATGATCTGTCGACGCCCAGGCCCGAGTATCGCTTTACCGGCCTGAAGCCTGGCGACCGCTGGTGCCTGTGTGCCGCGCGCTGGCTGCAGGCGTTTCATGCGGGGGTGGCGCCTCCTGTTGTGCTTGAAGCCACCCACGAGCGCACGCTGGAGATTGTTCCGATGGAGGCCCTGCTGAAGCACGCTGTCATTGAGGGCGGCTCGGCATAATGAGCTGGAGCGCCGATCCGGTGCAACCGGATCGAATTGCGCTCTAGTTTGCCCGCGGCACAGCGGCCTGTTCAAAGGTTGCCATGCCCACATGACACCCGATGGCTGCCTTGACGACACCGACCGCAAGGGCCGCCCCTGATCCCTCGCCAAGCCGCATCCCAAGATCCAGCAGTGGCTTCAAACCCAGACGCTCCAGCGCCCGCCCATGGGCAGGCTCGGCCGAGCGGTGCGCGGCCATGCAATGGGCAATCGAGGACGGCTCGAGGGCATGCAGCACGGCTGCAGCGGCCGTTGTGACATACCCATCAAGCAGGACCGGGACGCGCTGGTAGCGCGCCGCAAGGATCGCGCCGGCAATGGCTGCGATCTCGCGGCCGCCGACGCGCCTAAGGACTTCGAGCGGATCGTTAAGATGGCCGGCATGGGTCGCCATCGCTGCCTCAACCGCTGCGGCCTTGCGCTTCAGCCCCGCGCCATCGACGCCCGTCCCGGGACCGACCCAGGCCTCGGCACCTCCGCCATAGAGAGCGGTGTAGATGGCGGCTGCCACGGTGGTGTTGCCAATGCCCATTTCGCCGACGCACAGAAGGTCGGTTCCGCCCGCAATGGCTTCCATGCCGAAGGCGATGGTCGCAGCGCAGTCTTTTTCCGACATGGCGGGCTCGGAACCAATATCAGGCGTTGGCATGTCGATCGCCAGATCAAACACCTTCAGGCCGATATCGTTGGCGACACAGAGTTGGTTGATCGCAGCACCGCCGGCAGCAAAGTTTTCGAGCATGGCCCGGTTGACGGCGTCCGGGTAGGCGGAAACCCCGCGCTGCGTGACGCCATGGGCTGACGCAAAAATCGCAACGAGCGGCCTTGTCACGGATGGCGGAGACTTCGATGACCAGGCTGCAAGCCACTCGACGATCTCTTCCATGCGACCGAGCGCGCCGGCGGGCTTGGTCAGGGTGCGGTCACGGGCCCGCACCTTCTCGACCGCATCCAGATCCGCATCGGGCAGGCTCTGCATCAGGCCGCGTATGTCGTCGAAGGGAAGACCAGTCAGGGATGGCGTCATCGGTTGGTCCTTGGGCGTGTCGTTGGGGGAGGCCTCGCGGGTCCTTGGCGCGAGCTTGGCCTGCACCTATAGCTGAGACGACTCGCGAGGCAACGTGGCATGGCTGACGTTTCACCCTTCCAGAAGCTGCGTCAGGCCCTGCGGTTCCTGACCCGTTTGCCAGTGCCCGACCGGGCTGGCGAATTGACCCACGGCGCGCCCCGGCTCGATGCTATTGGTGCGGCCTTTCCCGTTGCAGGTGCCATCGTTGGTTTGATCGGAGCGGTGGCAATGATCGCGGCAGCGGGCGCAGGATTGCCGGCGTTTGCCGTGGCCCTGATTGGCCTTGGCGCCGTGATGCTTGCCACGGGCGGGCTTCACGAGGACGGGCTTGCCGATATCGCCGATGGGTTTGGCGGCGGACGCACACGCGAGCGCATGCTCGAGATCATGAAAGATCCAAGGGTCGGCACGTTCGGTGTTCTGGCGCTCGTGCTGGCCGTTGGCCTCAAGGCAGCGCTTCTGGCAGACCTCATCGGTCGACTTGGCGTGTTTTCCTCGGCCATGGCCTTTCTGGCCGCGGCTATCCTGTCGCGCGCGGCGCTGCTCTGGCCGTTGCATATTCTGCCGCCTGCGCGCGAAACCGGAGCGTCTGCCTCTGCCGGACAACCCGGTCGCGGCACGATGATGCGCGCTGGCGTGATCGCCGGTGTTCTGGCCGGACTGGCGCTTATTCCCCATGCTGGCGTTGTTCCGTTGCTCAGCGCGGGTCTCGCCGCTGGCCTTGGCGCAGTTCTTGTGGCGGCCCTCAGCGCTCGCCATATCAACGGCCAGACCGGCGATGTAGCCGGAGCAACGCAGCAGGTGGCCGAGCTTCTGGTGCTTGCCGCGCTGGTGGGGAGCATGGCTCATTGATGCGCGGGTCGCCACTTCTCTGGATCATTCTGGCGCTGCTGACCGGTGCGCTCCTGATCCTCGTTCTGACCCATGATGCCGGCACGATTGCGGGTGTTGCGACCGATGATTTCGCTGGAATCGCCATCAATGGAGCGCTTGTGATTGCCCTTGCCGGCAGCACACTTGCAGCCTTTCGCGGCAACATGCGCGGCGCGTTTGAATCGGCGCTGCTCTGGTTCGTGATCATCGTTTTGCTGATGGCCGGTTACAGCTACCGGTTTGAGCTCAGGGATGTGGCAAACCGGATGATGGGCGAGGCTGTCCCGGGATTTGCCCGTGTCGACAGTTCCGGACGGGAAGTAACGCTTGTGCGGGATGGCTCGGGCCACTTCCGTGTCCGTGCGACGATCAACGGTGCGGAGGTTACGCTCCTGTTTGATACGGGTGCCTCGCAGGTGGTTCTGCGCCCGGAAACAGCGCGGCGCGCGGGCATCAACGTTGATCAGCTCACCTATGATGTGAATGTCTCGACTGCCAACGGGCGTGCGCGCGCAGCCGCAGTCCAGATTGATCGGATGGCCATTGGCCCGCTGGAAGAGCGACGGGTATCAGCCCTTGTGGCGCAGCAGGGCGCGCTGAGTGTCGATCTTCTCGGCATGAGCTTCCTGGACCGGCTGTCCTCATTCGAGGTGACCGGTCCGAGATTGATCCTGCGTGGGCCTGCGCGCTGATGTTTTGTCGCAGGGAGTGATCCCGTCGATGCTTTCCTCTTTGGCGCGATTCCGGCTATCGAGTTCAGGATGAAGCCTTCCTCACCCTGCATCAAGGTCTGCGCCATGGACGCCGCACGTGGCTTGTGCGTTGGCTGCGGGCGCACGCTTGACGAGATTGGCCGCTGGGCGCGGATGAGCGAAGCCGAGCGCCAGCGGGTCATGGCAGAGCTGCAGGCGCGCCTGTCCTGACGCCGCGTCCCAATAGCTCTTGGGCAGGATCAGGTCAGAAGGCTGTACAGGAACCGCAACGCCACGGCTGACAGGAACAGACCAAACGCGATCTCCAGCCTGCGTTTTGGCATCCTGTGCGACAGGCGCGCGCCAATGGGCGCGAAGATCATGCTGGTGGGAACCACCATGGCAGCGCCAAGCAGCGACACGTATCCAATCGACAGCGGCGGCAGCTGGGCCATGTAAGGCCATCCGGCAAAGACATATCCAAGCGCGCCGGGAATGGAGATCAGCACGCCTAGGCCTGACGAGGTCGCAATCGCCTGATGGATCGGTCTGCCAAAGAAGGTCATGAACAGGTTTGACAGCTGGCCGCCGCCAATACCCATCAAGGCGGAGAAAACGCCGATCAGGCCGCCGTAAAGGCGCATGATCAGGCCGCCGGGGAAATCATCGGCGATCTTCCATTTGTCTGAAGCAAACAGAAGCTTGGCCGCCGAAAGGGTGGCCACAACCACGAAAACGATCTTGAACACAGAGGCCGGCGCGTAACGGGCCATAACGCTGCCAATGATCACACCAATGATCACAGGCACCGCCCATTGCTTCAGCACCGACGTATCGACCGCACCTTTGGAATGGTGGGTCCGGTAGCTCTGGATCGAGGTCGGGATGATGATGGCCAGCGAGGTTCCAACCGCAAGCGGCATGCGCACGGCCTCTTCGACCCCGATCAGCCGGAAAGCCTCATAAAGCACCGGAACAACGATGGCGCCGCCACCCACACCAAACAGGCCCGCGAGCATGCCGGTTGCGATGCCAGCGGTGAGAAGGCCTCCTGCCATGAGAAAGAGGTCGAGATAGGCGAGGCCAAAGAGCATGTAGAGGTCCAGTTCTAGGCCGCGCGGGCAGCCGGTCTTCGCACACACTCTACTGCCGCGCGCCAAACCTCCACCCCTGCATCTGGCCTATGCCCGTTCTCGGCGAGCATGCGGCGGAACTGGCGCGCGCCGGGCACGGCGTGGAACAGGCCAAGCGTGTGGCGGGCGACGTGGGACAGCTTGCCACCGGCTTCGATGTGGCGGGCGATGTAGGGTTCGAACGCTTCGGCCACATCGAGCGGATCAGACAGGGGGGCTGGCTCGCCAAAGAGGTCGGGGTCCACCTGCATCAGGCGCCAGGGCTCATGGTAGGCTGCGCGGCCAAGCATAACGCCATCCACATGGGCAAGATGGCCCTGCGCCTCCTCGATCGTCGTGATGCCGCCATTGATTGCAATCGGGAGCGCGGGAAAGCGCTGTTTTAGGCGGTAGACGCGGCCATAGTCGAGCGGGGGGATATCGCGGTTTTCGCGTGGCGAAAGCCCCTTCAGCCAGGCCTTGCGGGCATGGACAATCAACGCATCGACGCCCGCAGACACCGCTGCGTCGGCCAGCGCATCAAGGCTCTGTTCCGGGTCCTGATCATCCACGCCGATCCGGCACTTGACCGTGACCGGAATGCGCACAGCCGCCTTCATGGCGTTAACAAGCTCGCCGACAAGGGCCGGCTCGGCCATCAGGCAGGCCCCAAAGCGCCCATTCTGGACCCGGTCCGACGGGCAACCGACATTGAGGTTGATCTCGACATAGCCCGCGTCCTCGCCGATCCGCGCGGCTGTGGCGACATCTCCAGGGTCCGACCCGCCGATCTGAAGCGCAACCGGGTGTTCGGTGGAAGAGAACGACAGGAGACGCTCACGCGGGCCATGCAGGATCGCGCCCGTTGTCACCATCTCGGTGTACAAAAGCGCGTGTCGCGTCATCAGGCGATGAAACGATCGGCAATGCCGGTCGGTCCATTCCATCATCGGGGCAACGGAAAACCGTATGCTATTGAAATCGCTCATTTTTTCACTATCTTTCAAGGGCGATTTTGGGCTTTGGTGCAGTTTTGGTGCAGTGAGAATACAGGCCAAATACGGCCTCGATGGATGCTCACTGCACCAGAATTGCACCAGTCGACGAAAACGGAGTGCACCATATGGCGACCTACAGCAAGCGAGGCAATCGGTGGCGTGCGCAAGTGCGCCGCAACGGCAGGGCGCCGATCTCGAAGGCGTTCCCGACCAAGGCGGCAGCGCAGGCGTGGGCGCGTGAGACGGAAACCCGGCTTGACAAGGGCGAGCGCATCGACGTGGCGCTCCGGGTCACGCTCACCGATCTCATGCGCGTATATCGCGAGGAGGTCGGAAAGCATCGTGGCATCCCAAAATCGCGACACGGCGCGCTCAAGCAAATCGAAAGGATCCTCGACGCGAATGCGTTCGTCGACTTCGCGCGCCGCCGCGAGCGGGATGGAGCCGGACCGGCGACCATCCTGCAGGACCTGTCCTACGTGGGAACAGTCATCCGGCACGGCGGTGCGCTCGTGAACGCCAACACGGCTGTCGCCGGAGCGATCACAGCTCTGAACCACGCTCGATCCACGTTGCGCCACGCGGGCCGTATCGCGAAGGCGCAAGAACGCGACAGGCGTCCGACCGACATTGAGTTGATTGAGCTCATTTCGTACTGGTCGACCCGGCAGATGTCGATACCCATGATCGACATTGTGCTCTTTGCGGTCGCGACGGCCATGAGGCTGGGCGAAATTGTCAATTTGAGGTGGGAGGATTTCGATCCAGCCACCCACACGATCTTGATCCGGGACCGGAAACACCCGCGCCGCAAAAAGGGCAATCACCAGCGAGTACCCCTGTTGTCGGGGCCGTTCGAACTGCAAGGGCGGACGATCGACCCCGTTGCGATCATGACACGCCAACCGAGCGCATGGACAAGGTCCGGGCGAGTGTTCCCGCACGCGTCGCCCTCAGTCTCGACCGCGTTCCAGCGTGCCGTAGAGGCAACCAAGATCGAAGACCTCCATTTCCACGACCTGCGCCACGATGGCGCATCGCGGCTGTTCGAGGCGGGATACGCGATCGAGCAGGTCGCGCTTGTGACCGGACATCGCGACTGGAACATGCTCAGGCGGTACACCCAACTGCGCGCTGAGGCGCTGCATCGCCAGCCCGTCGCGCCATTGGCGATCGCGGCGGAATAGTCGTGGCGGACGAACCCGACGTCGATGCGGTCCGGGAATTCCTTTTCAGGCGTTACCCCATGCCCGCGCTCAGGCCGGTCGCGCCGGAAGATGAGTTTGTGGTCGGCGAGGCTGCGATGGCTGAGATCGAGACCATCATTCGGACGCAGGTTCTGCCGTTTGAACCCGCGTTCCGCGCGCTGGACAAACGGCGACGCGCTCGTTCAAAGGCAGGTGGGTCGCTCGCGAACATCTTGTTTGGCGACGACATCACAGCACAGATCAAAGCAGCGGCGATGGAAGACCCCGTCGGCTTGTCCACCAATCCGCCGACGACCCCGACAACGACCTGGCATTCGCCGACGCTTCAGCCATCCAGAGGTATCACGCCTACCACTTTGAGCGGTTGGCCCTTCGATTTAGTGCCAGCCAACGGGTCGCGATCCTTGAAGTCGTGCAACAACTTGCCCGCGACATCGCAACAATAAACGGGAAGTTATCCGCGACGCTTGACCGGAACCCGCCCGCGACGCCTCAAGCCGAGCAGCGTGCATTAGAGATCAAAGAAATCACTAGGATTGCGCGCCGGCTGATCGACCGGGACGTTGAGCGGAAAAAGCCGCGATCCCAACTCCAGATGGCGCGCCTGATCCTGATCGAGCTTGGCCGGATCGATCCGACGCTCCGCCAGTGCAAGACCCTCGTTGAGCGATGCCGTCGCGCGGGCATCCCGCTAATCGTTCCACGGTAAGGCCCCTCCCACCCCAGGTTCACATGATGAGGTGGCACCCGTCGAACCAGACGAGGGGACCAATGGACATTCATTCTGATCACGAGACTACCGCCGAAAACATGACCGAGACGTCGAATGCGTGCGCTCGCGAGTTGCGCGCCGCACTGGGGCTCGTGTCTCCGGCTGAACTCGCGGCCTTACTCTGCGTCGATGTCCGCACCCTGACGACGTGGCGCGTGAGGGGCCAAGGTCCCGACTTCGTCCGTCTCGGTCGCGGCGTGTTCTACCGTCGCACGGCAATCGAGGCGTGGATCGAACTGAACGAGCGGCCCACCAACCGTACCGCCTGACCAAAACGCAAAGCCCGCCGGAGGGCAAACCCGGCGGGCCTGAATGCGTTCACGACACTCCCGAAACCGTCACGCTCCGGAGGCCCAGATATGGCCGAAAGTCCGCCAAAGATCAACGAATTCATCGAATTCGCGACCGCGAACTCTGTCCGGGGCTTGTCTAAGTCCTACTCCGCTGTCAGCGACGAAGGGCGTCCGGTCGCGGCTGATGGGCCTGCACCCTTGTACGCCGGGGAGTTCTTGAAGCACCGCTTCCCTCTGGCCGAGTGGCCCGAGCTCTATGCCGACTTTTTGAACCGCACGCCCAGCCACACGGCGTTGATCG
>JAIYEB010000054.1 GCA_027487195.1 Hyphomicrobiales bacterium
CGCGTGCGCTTCTGCGCAATCGGACGTGTCAGCGGAAACCAGGTCGCAAACCGGTGAAAGCGCCGGTCCTGAAGCAGGCGGTCGCGCAGTGTGTACCACGCCTCGCGCAGCCGACCAGGCCCCGGAGCCGGTGGGGCGCCTGGAACGCGCAACGAACCCGCAAGCTCTGCTGATGTGTTGGGCTTCATCACACGCGCCTCGCAACCACAACCATGAATATCCCCTAGGCCGCGTTGCGCGCCAGCTCCTTTGGTACCAGGCGTGTGGCTTCATTCTTGATCAGTGCCACGAGTTCATCAGCACCGGGCACAACGGGAATGGCTGCAACCGCGTCATAGACCAGACCGCGCAGCTTCTCGACGGCCCCCTGGACACCAAGCGCCAGAACAGCGTTCGGGCGATGATGCGCCGCATCCTGCCCGGTCGGTTTGCCAGTGTCGCCCGAGCCGTAGGCGTCGGACAGATCATCGGCGACCTGATAGGCCTCTCCAAGCTTCAGCCCGAGCATGCGCCAGGGCTGAACATCGCTTCCCGCCGATATGGCGCCGGCCATGGCCGCGCCAACAAACAGCGAGCCGGTCTTGGCCTTGTGATAAAGATCGAGCGGCGGGTTCGGTTCTGCCTCCCAGGCCTGACCGGCAACAATGCCGAAGGGCAGGCCAACCGCACGTGCAATTGTGGTCACAAGCGGCCCGATCCGGCCCGGCATGTCGCGCGCAGCTTCCGCAACGGTTTCAAACGCAAGCACGATCAGCGCATCGCCGACAAGCAGAGCCGTTGGCTCGTCATAGGCTGCATGAACCGAGGGGCGACCGCGTCGTGTTGCAGCATTGTCAAAGCAGGGCATGTCATCGTGAACAAGGGAGGCGCAATGCAGGAGTTCGATGGCAGCAAGGGCACCATCGGTGACTTCCGGCCGGTCCTCGCCACACGCACGTGCCACAGCAAGGCAAAGCCGCGGGCGAACCCGTGCGCCGCCTGGAAAAATCGCATAGTGCATCGCTTCCGCAATGCGCGGTGGAGCGGTTGGGCCGGAGGTGCGCTGCAGGGCGCGTTCCAACGCCGTCTCAATGCGGAGGCGTGTATCCATCGGGGTCTCCCGTGGTGTGAGGTCGCTCCAGGCAACCCCGGCGTCTGACGGATTGACCGACGCAACTGTCAATTTATGCTGACACTTTGGCAGTCTTAAGCGTCGTGATCAAAGGCAAAACAGGGGGATACGGTTTCGTGCGGACACGTGTTGTCGTCGTGGGTGCTGGTGTGGGCGGGCTTTCGGCTGCCCTTGCGCTCGCGGCCAAGGGCGTTGACGTGCTCGTTGTCGAGCGCCAGCCAACTGTTGGCGGCAAGATGCGCCGTGTCATGGTTGATGGTGCAGGGATTGATGGCGGCCCGACCGTTTTCACCATGCGTTGGGTGTTCGATGAGTTGTTTGCAGAGGCGGGGCTCGATTTTGCACGCCTGATCCCGCATCGCCCGGCGGGGCTTCTGGCGCGACACGCCTGGACCGATGGGGCACGGCTTGATCTGCACGTTGATCCTGAACGGAGCTTTGACGACATCAAGGCGTTTTCAGGCGCAGCGGAGGCCGAGCGCTGGCGCGGGTTCATGGCGCATGCGCAGCGCATCTATGGCACGCTCGAAGCGCCCTTCCTGAGGGGCGACAAACCCAATCCTGTGTCGCTGACCGCTCGGGTTGGTTTTGGCAAGGTTCCGGAACTCCTCGATCTGAAGCCGTTCTCGACCCTTTGGCAGGCGCTCGGCGCGCACCTCAAGGACCCGCGCCTGAAGCAGCTCTATGGTCGCTACGCCACCTATTGCGGATCCTCGCCATTTGCCGCGACCGCAACCCTCATGCTGGTCGCCCATGTCGAGCAGGAGGGCGTCTGGTATGTCGAAGGTGGCATGCATGAGCTGGCGCTGGGCCTCGCGCGGGCAGCAGAAAAAGCCGGCGCCGAAATTCGCACCTCAACCGAAGTCAGCGAAATCCTCTCCGGGCCTGGTGGCGTTCTCGGCGTGCGGCTTGCGGATGGGCGCTTCGAGCATGCGTCAGATGTCATCGTCAATGCCGATGCAAATGCTGTTGCGTCGGGCCTTTTCGGTGAGGAGATTGCAAGCGCCGTCAGCGCGACACCCCCCGCTGCCCGCTCGCTGTCGGCGCTTGTCTGGACTGCGCATGGCGCGCCGCGCGGCTTTCCGCTCGTGCGCCATAACGTGCTGTTTTCAAACGATTATGCTGACGAGTTTCAGCAGATTTTCTCGAAGCGCAAGCTCCCGCATGAGCCGACCGTCTATGTCTGTGCCCAGGGGCGCGGCGATACCGCACCCGAGACAGTGCCGGATCGCGAACCCCTTCTAGTCCTCGTCAATGCCCCCGCGACCGGCGATGGTCCCGGCCTGAGCCCTTTGGAGATTGATCAATGCCGCGAGCGCACCGAGACGCTGATGGCAGCCTGTGGCCTCACCCTGTCGCTGAAGCCTCCGCAGGCCATCCTGACCGGGCCGGAGGAATTTCATCAGCTGTTTCCGGCAACGGGGGGCGCGCTTTATGGCCGGGCCTCGCACGGATGGATGGCCTCGTTTCAGAGGCAGGGCGGCCGGACCAAAGTGCCGGGCCTTTATCTGGCGGGGGGCAGCGTGCACCCCGGTCCGGGCGTTCCGATGGCGGCGCTTTCGGGCCGGATCGCGGCGCGTTCGGTTCTCTCGGCGCGTCCTTTGACCAGCCAGTCCCGCAGGGTGGTTACCTCTGGTGGTATGTTGACGGGCTGAGCGCAGATGGCCGGCATGGCGTGTCGATCATCTGGTTCGTTGGGTCGGTGTTCTCGCCCTACTATCATTGGGCAGGCTACCGGACACCGGAAGACCACGTCGCCGTCAATGTCTGCCTCTATTCGCCAGGTGCAAGCCGCTGGACAATGACGGAGCGCGGGAAGGGTGCGCTGAGGCGCGATTCCACCACACTCCAGATCGCAAAGAGCCAGCTGTCCTGGCAGGGCGATGCGCTCGTGCTCGATCTTGACGAGGTCAGCGTTCCACTGCCGCGGCGCGTGCGCGGGCGCATCACGCTTCATCCCGGTGTACTGAACAGCCGTGCCTTTGCCATTGACGGGGTCGGCGCCCACCGCTGGATGCCGATTGCGCCCTCGGCCCGGATCGAGGTGGCCATGACGGATCCAGGGCTCAACTGGACCGGGCACGGCTACTTTGACACCAATGCCGGCGATGAGCCGGTGGCGCGCTCATTCCGGTCATGGGACTGGTCGCGGACCCTGCTCGGCCAGGACACGGCCATTCTCTATGACAGCGTTCTGAAAACGGGCGAACGCGTCGAGATCGCAACCCTGTTCAAATCAGACGGAACCACAGAGGATTTTGCAGCGCCCCCGCGACAGGCGCTTCCCGGGACATTCTGGCGCGTCAAACGGCAGGTTCAGGCTGAAAGCCCGCCAGCGCTGGTGGAGACGCTTGAGGACACGCCGTTCTATGCGCGATCGATCATCAGAACCGAACTTCTGGGCCAGCACGGTTTGGGAATGCATGAAACCCTGGATGTCGGGCGGCTCGATACGGGCCTTGTTCGGTGCATGCTTCCGTTTCGAATGCCACGCCGCGCATGACCCGCGACCGGCACGCTGATTGAGCGGCGTCTCATCCCTTTTCCGTACGTGTCAACTTGAATTGACAGAAGGCTTTGCGCCTCTACTCTGACGGTGCGGACCCAGCCCTTGCCGGGTCCTTATGTGTCTGGAGGTCGGTAATGCAGGCGACGGCTGTGGTCCTCAGGGAGCCGGAGCGGCTTGAACTCTCGCTGGTCGATCTGATCGAGCCGGGGGATGAGGATGTTGTCGTCGACGTCGCCTTCAGCGGGATTTCAACCGGCACCGAACGGCTGCTCTATACCGGCCGCATGCCGGTGTTTCCCGGCATGGGCTACCCCCTTGTTCCGGGATACGAGACGGTCGGGCGTGTCCGCATAGCTGGCCGGCGCTCTGGAATCGCACCTGGCGCCCACGTTTTTGTGCCTGGTGCGCGCTGCTTTGGACCAATCCGCGGCCTGTTTGGCGGCGCCGCTTCCCAACTCGTTGTGGCCGGTAGCCGGGTCACACCGCTGCCTGAGTCGATGGGCGATGAGGCCGTTCTGCTGGCCCTCGCCGCAACCGCGCGCCGCGCGCTGAACGGGCCCGATCTGCCTGGCCTGATTGTTGGCCACGGCGTGCTTGGCCGCCTGATCGCGCGCATTGCACTCGCGCTTGGTGGGGCTCCGGTGGTGTGGGAAACCAACCCCGCCCGCCAGTCGGGTGCCGCAGGCTACCGGGTGGTCGATCCGGCCCATGATCAGACCCGCGACTACCGCATCATCATTGATGCGAGCGGCGATGGTAACCTGATGGACACGCTGATCCAGCGCCTTGCGCCGGGCGGCGAACTGGTTCTCGCCGGTTTCTATGAGGCGCCCATTTCGTTCGCCTTTCCGCCCGCTTTCATGCGCGAGGCTCGCCTCAGGGTTTCGGCGGAATGGCGCCAGCCGGACCTGCAATCGGTCAATGATCTGATTTCAGCCGGGCGCCTGTCGCTCGCCAATCTCGTTTCACATCGTGCGCCTGCAGCGCGCGCTCCCGACGCCTACAGGACGGCATTCGAGGATCCGTCCTGCCTCAAAATGATCCTCGACTGGAGAGCTTCCGCATGACCACCGTTTATTCGTCGATTGCATCGCCGGCTGACCGCATGACCGAGCGCCTGCGCGCCGAAGCTCGGGAGGAACAACCGGGGCCCGCGACCGGACCGGTGACCAAGGAAACGCAGATTATCGCGATCTACGGCAAGGGTGGCATTGGCAAGTCCTTCACGCTGGCCAACCTCAGCTACATGATGGCCCAGCAGGGCAAGAAGGTCCTGCTGATCGGTTGTGATCCCAAGTCCGACACAACATCGCTGCTGTTTGGCGGCAAGGCCTGCCCAACCATCATCGAAACCTCTTCGCGCAAGAAGCTCGCGGGTGATGAGGTCAAGATCGGCGATGTCTGCTTCAAGCGCGACGGCGTCTACGCCATGGAGCTGGGCGGGCCGGAAGTCGGTCGGGGCTGCGGTGGGCGCGGCATCATCCATGGGTTTGAAACCCTCGAGAAGCTTGGCTTCCACGAGTGGGGCTTTGACTACGTGCTGCTCGACTTCCTCGGCGACGTGGTGTGCGGCGGCTTCGGCCTGCCGATTGCCCGCGACATGTGTCAAAAAGTCATTGTGGTCGCCTCAAACGACCTTCAGTCGCTTTATGTTGCCAACAATGTCTGCTCGGCCGTGGAGTATTTCCGCAAGCTCGGCGGCAATGTCGGTGTCGCCGGCATGGTCATCAACAAGGATGATGGAACGGGCGAAGCCGCAGCATTCGCAGAGCGCGCCGGCATCCCGATCCTCTCGGCCATTCCGGCAAACGAGGACATTCGCCGCAAGTCCGCCAACTACGAAATCATTGGCAAGCCGGACGGGGAGTGGGGTCCGCTCTTTGGCGAACTTGCCGAAAATGTTGGCTCTGCGCCGCCGGTACGCCCGAAGCCTCTGACCCAGGACGAGCTCCTTGGCCTGTTTGCAAGCGAAGTGGTTGGCCGGAACGTGGTCCTCCAGCCGGCAACGCTTGAAGAAATGTGCGGCGTCTCCTCCATCGAGAAGCCGACCCTCGAAGTCGTTTACGACGCAGCCTGAGGCACAGACATGGACGAGCGGCTCGATCCCCCAAAGACCTCTGGTGAAATCGTCTATGACGCTGCCGGATCAGCCCCCGTCATGGAAAGTGTGCCGGACACGGACACGCCGGCGCTGCAGCCTTCGGGCGATGGCGTCGGCTGCCATGCCGGCAAGGACGAGATGGCGAAGGCAGCTGCTGCTGCGGGAAAATCGGCGATCCTTGAACGCTACGCTGCCGACTATCCCAAGGGCCCCCATGACCAGCCCCAATCCATGTGCCCGGCTTTTGGCTCGCTCAGGGTTGGTCTGCGCATGCGCCGCACAGCCAGCGTGCTGTCGGGGTCTGCCTGCTGCGTCTATGGCCTGACCTTTACCTCGCACTTTTACGGCGCGAAGCGCTCGGTCGGGTATGTGCCGTTCAATTCCGAGTCGCTTGTGACCGGCAAACTGTTCGAGGACATTCGCGACGCGGTCTTCAAGCTGGCTGACCCGGTCCTCTACGACGCGATTGTTGTCACCAACCTGTGCGTGCCGACAGCTTCCGGCGTGCCGCTCGAACTCCTGCCGAAGGAGATCAACGGCGTTCGCATTATCGGGATCGATGTCCCCGGATTTGGCGTGCCAACGCATGCCGAGGCCAAGGATGTGATTGCCGGCGCCATGCTGGAATATGCCCGCGAGGAAGCCGAGCAGGGGCCGGTCCAGGCCCCGCGCGGTGGCCGCTCGGAGCGTCCGACGGTGGCCCTTCTGGGGGAAATGTTCCCGGCGGATCCGGTTGGTATCGGGATGATGCTGGAGCCGCTTGGCCTGGCTGCCGGTCCGGTTGTGCCGACCCGCGAATGGCGTGAGCTCTATGCAGCCCTCGACAGCAAGGTGATTGCTGCCATTCACCCCTTCTACACGGCCTCGGTTCGCCAATTCGAGGCAGCCGGTCGAACGGTTGTCGGCTCTGCCCCGGTCGGGCGCGATGGCACGGCGGCGTGGCTTGAGGCGATTGGCAAGGCGGCGAATGTGCCGACTGCAAAGATCGAAGCTGCAAAGCAGCGCTTCCTGCCCATGATCGAGGCGGCGCTGGCGCGTACCCCGATCAAGGGTCGGATCACGGTTTCGGGCTATGAAGGCTCGGAGCTTCTGGTTGCCCGCCTTCTGATCGAAAGCGGCGCCGAGGTGCCTTATGTCGGCACGGCTGCGCCGCGAACCCGCTGGTCAGATCCGGATCGCGAGTGGCTTGAAGCGCGCGGCGTTGCCGTTCGCTTCCGCGCCTCCCTTGAGCAGGACATGATGGCGGTTGATGCGTTCAAGCCCGATCTGGCCATCGGGACAACGCCGATCGTGCAAAAGGCCAAGCAAAAGGCGATCCCCTCGCTTTACTTCACGAACCTGATTTCAGCGCGCCCCCTGATGGGTGTTGCTGGCGCGGGATCGCTTGCAACCGTCGTCAACGCCGCTTTGGGCAATCGCGACCGGTTTGACCGGATGTCGACCTTCTTTGACGGGGTAGGCCAGGGCGAGACGGCTGGCGTTTGGGAAAAACAACCAATCGAGCGCCCCGACTTCAAGGCGAAATACCGCAAGCAGGTCGAAGCCGCTGCCAAGAAGCGCAAGGCCGAGGAGATGATGTAATGCTGATCATCGATCACGACCGCGCTGGCGGCTACTGGGGCGCGGTTTACGTTTTTGCGGCGATCAAGGGTCTGCAGGTCGTCATCGATGGCCCGGTGGGTTGCGAAAACCTGCCGGTCACATCTGTCCTCCACTATACCGATGCGCTTCCGCCCCATGAACTGCCCATCGTTGTGACCGGGCTTGGCGAGGAAGAACTCGGCCAGAAGGGCACCGAGGAGGCCATGTCGCGTGCGCACCGCACGCTTGATCCGGACCTTCCGGCTGTCGTCGTGACCGGTTCGATTGCCGAGATGATCGGCGGAGGCGTGACGCCTGAAGGCACGAACCTCAAGCGCTTTCTGCCGCGCACCATTGATGAGGATCAGTGGCAATGCGCGAACCGCGCCGCAGTCTGGTTGCTGAAAGAATATGGCCCGAAGAAGATCCCGGAGCGAAAGCCAAGGGCAGAAGGGCAAAAGCCCAGGGTCAACATCATTGGCCCGGCCTATGGCATGTTCAACATGCCCTCCGACCTTCATGAAATCCGCCGCCTGGTTGAGGGCATGGGCTGCGAGGTCAATCTCGCATTTCCGCTCGGCAGCCATCTGGCCGATGTGCCGAAACTGATCGACGCGGACGTCAACATCTGCATGTACCGCGAGTTTGGCCGCCAACTCTGCGAAGCCCTCGAGCGCCCCTATCTGCAAGCCCCGATTGGGCTTCACTCGACCACATCGTTCCTGGAAAAGCTCGGTGAACTGACCGGCATCGATCCCCAGCCGTTCATTGCGCGCGAAAAGCACACCACCATCAAGCCGCTCTGGGACCTGTGGCGGTCGGTGACCCAGGACTTCTTCGGCACCGCGTCCTTTGCCATTGTCGCCAATGAGACCTACGCGCGCGGCGTGCGCCATTTCCTTGAAACCGAAATGGGCCTGCCATGCATGTTCGCAACTGCCAGGCGCGCGGGCGCGAAGTCTGACAATGAGGCCGTGCGTGCGGCCATCAAGGCAACGCCGCCCCTCGTCATGTTCGGGTCCTACAACGAACGCATGTACATGGCCGAGGTTGGCTCGCGCGCGATCTACATTCCGGCGTCCTTTCCAGGCGCCATCATCCGCCGCCACACGGGCACGCCGTTCATGGGCTATGCCGGCGCAACCTATCTCGCTCAGGAAGTCTGCAACGCGCTGTTTGACGCGCTGTTCAACATCCTTCCGCTGTCAACCGACATGGATCGCGTCGACCCGACGCCTGCGCGGCTTCATGAGGAATTGCCTTGGAGCGATGAGGCCAAGGCGCTTCTGGATGCGGTTCTCGAGTCCCATCCGGTTCTTGTGCGCATCTCCGCCGCAAAGCGCTTGCGCGATGTCGCTGAACGCTCGGCCCGTGACGCCGGTTCGGATCGTGTCACGCACGCGGCAATGGAATCCGCGCGCACAACTCTTTCCGGGAGCTGAAGTGGTGCTCGCAATGGGTTGGACTGCATCCGAAGTGTCTAGCATGTTAGACTACAGAAAGTGTCAATCTAGGCTGACAATTGGTTCGGACTCGTGCAACGATGCACTTGTAACCTTTGGTCCCGGGTCTTCGCCGGGATGTGATCAGGAGCTTCGCCATGAGTGATATCTCGTTTGGCCTTGGACCGCAGCGCGGCTCGCATCGCAAGCAGGAAGCAATCCAGTTCCGACTGTTTCTTGTGGTGACCTACCCGTTCTTTCTCCTGGCTGCGATTGTCGGCCGGCTGATGCCCGCAGGCCTCGGGTTGCGCCCGCGGGGCGCTGATGGCCGGCGCTCGGTATTCGCCGATGCTCTCACCATGGCCAATACGACGATCCCCTTCGTTTTCATGGGTTGATCGAGACCTCACGACGGGTCGCTCCGCTTGCGATCCGGTGTGAGCAAGTTTCCCCCGGGGCGACCCGGCCGGAAAGACCGCAGGGGTATCAGGCCCCTGCATCCCAGCCGCACGGGATGGGTGCGGTGTTGGTCGCAAGGCCAATCAGTCGGAGGTATCGATGGCTGATAAGCAAGAGTCCTGGACCGGTCTCACTGATGAAGAGGCCCAGGAATTCCACAACTACTACCTGCAAGGCGCGGTCTTGTTCACCGTGGTTGCCGTCGTCGCACACGTCCTCGTGTGGGCATGGCGTCCCTGGATTCCGGGTCCGCGTGGGTATGGAACGTCGGCTGTCGAGGGCATCACCTCGGTAGCAAGCGCTGCTCTGTCAGCGTTGGGCATCGGCTGAGGAGGAACCATCATGTGGCGTGTCTGGAAGGTCTTCGATCCGCGTCGGGTGCTCGTCGCCCAGGGCGTGTTTCTGTTCTCGCTGGCAGTGATGATTCACCTCGTCCTGTTGTCGACCGAACGCTTCAACTGGTTCCTCGGCGCCGCTGCGCGCTGAACCTTGGCCTCTCCGGCTCAAACGCGGCGGATGTATCCGCCGCGCGGATCCGGGGAGCCGAAGCGTCACTCTGGTGGCGGACGGCCAATGTCCACGCGACAGCCCGCCCGCTACCGCCGTCTTCAAGGCCGCGCGCCGGGGGGCTTGCGCGGTTGGGCATTCAGGCGAGCGGCTGCCCGCTTGCACGATGAGTGCGCAGAACACGTCTTCGATGGAACGGACGGTCCGGGACAACCGGATCACACTTCGCGCCACGGCCAGGGAGAGACGACATGGCCATGTTGAGTTTTGAGAGAAAGTACCGGGTCCGGGGGGGCACGCTGATTGGCGGCGACCTGTTCGACTTCTGGGTCGGCCCGTACTTTGTCGGGTTCTTCGGCGTCATGGGCGCCATCTTTATGACCGTTGGTACGTTCCTGATCTTTTATGGTGCGGCTGTGGCCACGCCTCAGGTCTGGAACCCCTGGCTCATCAATATTGCCCCGCCCGATCTGAAATATGGCCTTGGCATGGCCCCTCTGAAGGAGGGCGGCCTGTGGCAGATCATCACGATCTGCGCGATCGGCTCCTTTGGCTGCTGGATCATGCGCGAGGTCGAAATCGCGCGCAAACTCGGCATCGGCTACCACGTGCCATTCGCGTTTTCGATCGCCGTCTTTGCCTACGTCACGCTGGTCGTCATTCGTCCCGTGTTGATGGGCGCCTGGGGACACGGCTTTCCCTACGGCATCTTCAGCCATCTCGATTGGGTGTCGAACACCGGCTACCAATACCTCCACTTCCACTACAATCCCGCCCACATGATTGCGGTCACGTTGTTCTTCACGACAACGTTTGCCCTGTCGCTCCATGGCGGTCTGGTGCTGTCAGCATCAAATCCCGGCGGCGGGCAGGAAGTGAAGACGCCTGAGTATGAAGACACCTATTTCCGCGACATCATCGGCTATTCCATTGGCACCCTTGGCATCCACCGGCTCGGTCTGTTTCTGGCGCTCGCCGCCGGGTTCTGGAGTGCGGTGTGCATCGTGATCAGTGGCCCGTTCTGGAACAGGAGCTGGGCTGACTGGTGGGTGTGGTGGCTCATGTTGCCGATCTGGTCATGATCCGAGGGCGCTGACATGTTTCTTCCCGAGTATCAAAACATCTTCACACGGGTTCAGGTGCGAACCGCGCTTGACCCTGGCATCGAAGTCGAGAACGGCGATTTCGAGCGTGTCGGAGCTCCGGGCGTCTATTCCTGGCTGGCAGGCACCATCGGAAACGCCCAGTTCGGCCCGATCTATCTGGGCTTCCTGGGTGTTGCCTCGATCATCACTTTCACGATCGGTTTCACGATCATCGGCTTCAACATGCTCGCCTCGGTCAACTGGAACCCCTTCCAGTTCATCCGACTGCTGCCATGGCTTGCCCTTGAGCCGCCAGCCGCTGATCAGGGCTTCAAGCTGATCCCGGCGCTCGACAAGGGCGGCTGGTATCCGATTGCCGGCGCATTCATTACCGCGTCCGTGCTGCTCTGGTGGGTTCGCACCTACAACCGCGCCAAGGCCCTGGGGCTTGGGATGCATATCCCGTGGGCGTTTGCCGCCGCGATCTGGCTCTATCTGGTCTTGGGCTTTATCCGCCCGATGCTTATGGGCAGCTGGTCGGAGGCCGTCCCGTTCGGACTTCTGCCGCACCTCGACTGGACCACGGCCTTTTCGATCCGCTACGGGAACCTCTACTACAACCCGTTCCACGCGCTTTCGATCGTGTTTCTCTACGGTTCGGTGATGCTCTTTGCCATGCACGGAGCAACCATTCTCGCGGTGACCCGCTACGGTGGCGAGCGCGAGCTTGAACAGATCACGGATCGCGGAACGGCCACCGAGCGCGCTGCCCTGTTCTGGCGCTGGACCATGGGCTGGAACGCCACGATGGAATCGATCCATCGCTGGGCCTGGTGGTTTGCCATCCTGACGCCGATCACCGGCGGCATTGGCATCCTTTTGACCGGCACAGTGGTCGACAACTGGTACCTCTGGGGCATCAAGCACGGCATTGTCCCGCCCTATCCCAATGTCTTCCCCGCAGTCGTCGATCCCTCGACGCTCCCCGGAGCGCTGCCATGAGCACTAAATCCTGGATATCGTCCCCGCCCGGACCCTGGTTCGGCATGGGGCTCGCGGCAGCCTCAGCGATTGTCATTGTCGGCGCCTACATGTTGTTCAAGGCTGGCTGGGATCTCCCGCCGATCGCGACAACGCAGACCGGATACCGTGGAACGGCCATGGTTCAGGTCAACTCCGTTGAGCGTCTTGCAGCGCTGAACGCGGCAAACCGGCCGCCGGAAGCGCCGCTGGAGGCCTCAAACGATGGCCCGCGTGTGCGAACGATCTACCCGACCCTGCAGGTCCTCGGCGACCTCTCGGAAGAGCAGTTCAATCGCCTGATGGCCTCGTTTGCCGAGTGGGTTGCGCCCAAGGAAGGCGAACAGGCCGGCTGCGCCTACTGCCACAATGTCGAGAACATGGCGGATCGCTCAAAGTACACCCATACGGTTGCAGCCCGCATGGTGACCATGACGCGCTCGATCAACACCCAATGGACCAACCATGTCGGTCAGGTCGGCGTGACCTGCTACACCTGCCATCGTGGCCAGCCGGTTCCCGCCAACATCTGGTTCACCGAGCGCGGCACGCCCACCGCTAGCGGAGGGATGCTGGGGTATCGCAACGCCCAGAACACTGCGGTTTCCGCCACAGGCTGGACGTCGCTGCCCTATGACTTCGCCGACCGCTTCCTGAAGAGCGTTCGCCAGAGCGACAACATCCGTGTCCACTCAACCACCGCGCTTCCTTCCAACCAGGAAGCAGGCACAATGGACGCAGAGAAGACCTATGCGCTGATGATCCACATGTCGAACTCCCTCGGGGTCAATTGCGTGCTGTGTCACAACTCGCGCTCGTTTGACCAATGGGGTCAGGCACCTCCCCAGCGTGTCACGGCCTGGCACGGTATCCGGATGGTGCGCAACCTGAACGAGGTCTACCTCGACCCGCTCCAGCCCGTGTATCCGGC
>JAIYEB010000284.1 GCA_027487195.1 Hyphomicrobiales bacterium
AAGGCCATGCGGGATGGCTCGCGTTTTGATGTCTGGACATCGGCCGTCATTGTCGTTGGCTACGCCGTTCCGGGCTTTTTGTTCGCCATCCTGCTCATCGTCCTGTTTGCTGGCGGGTCGTTCTGGGATCTTTTCCCGTTGCGCGGCCTGACATCCGATAATTGGGCCGAACTCACATGGTGGCAGAAGGTGCTGGACTACGCCTGGCACCTGGCGCTGCCCATTACCGCGATGGCGATCGGAGCGTTCACAACCACGGCGCTCCTGACGAAGAACTCGTTCCTTGACGAAATCCGCAAGCAGTACGTCACGACCGCGCGCATGAAGGGTCTTGAAGAGCGGGGCGTGCTGTACCGGCACGTATTCCGCAATGCCATGCTCATCATCATTGCCGGCTTTCCCGGCGCATTCATTTCGGCGTTTTTTACAGGTGCGCTGCTGATCGAGACAATCTTCTCGCTCGACGGCCTCGGGCTTCTTGGCTTTGAATCTATCGTCAACCGCGACTATGCCGTGGTTTTTGCCACGCTCTACATTTTCTCGCTGATGGGTCTCATCGTGCATCTGATCACCGACCTGACCTATACCTGGGTCGATCCCCGCATCGACTTCGAGAAGCGGGATGTCTGAAATGGATGCAACCAACACAATGACAGCAGCCCCCCGCACACCGCGGGTATGGCTGTCTCCGCTGAACCAGCGCAGGTGGCTCAACTTCAAGGCCAACAAGCGCGGACATTGGTCGCTCTATATCTTTGCGGTGCTGTTCGGGCTGTCGATGGTTGCCGAATTGATAGCCAACGATCGGCCGATTATCGCCTCCTACAAGGGCGAGATCCTGTTTCCCGTGATCATTTCCTATCCGGAAGAGAAGTTTGGCGGCTTCCTCGCCGTCACGGACTATCGCGACCCTGCCATTCGCGAAGAGATCGAAGAGCATGGCTGGATGCTCTGGCCGCCGATCCGCTACTCCTATCGCTCGGTGCGCACAGATGGCGGGCCGTTTCCGGCACGTCCGACATGGCTGAGGCCAGACACGCTGAATTGTACCGGCACAACGCCAGCAGAGCGCGCGCGCCTGCCGTTGAACTGCACCGTTGGCAACTGGAACTGGCTAGGCACCGACGACCAGGGCCGCGACGTGGTGGCCCGCCTGATCTACGGCTTTCGAATTTCGGTCCTTTTTGGCCTGATCCTGACCCTGATCTCTTCCGTCATCGGGATCGCTGCAGGCGCTGTGCAGGGCTATTTCGGCGGCTGGACCGACCTTTTGTTCCAACGCTTCATCGAAGTGTGGAACTCGATTCCATCGCTCTACCTGCTGATCATCATTGCCGCCGTGATCGAGCCATCCTTCTGGGTGCTGCTCGGCATTCTTCTGCTGTTCAGTTGGGTCGCGCTTGTTGGCGTCGTGCGAGCTGAATTCCTGCGTGCGCGCAACTTCGAATATGTCCAGGCCGCGCGCGCGCTCGGCATCTCGAACATCGTCATCATGACGCGCCACCTGCTGCCGAATGCCATGGTGGCCACGCTGACATTCATGCCGTTCATCCTCAACGGGTCCATCACGACGCTGACATCGCTCGACTTTCTGGGCTTTGGTTTGCCGCCCGGCTCGCCCTCCCTTGGCGAGATGCTCGCGCAGGGCAAATCGAACCTTCATGCGCCCTGGCTTGGTCTCACCGGATTCTTCGTCATTGCCATCATGCTGTCCCTGCTCATCTTCGTGGGCGAGGCGGTGCGCGATGCGTTCGATCCGAGAAAGACTTTCCGCTAGCCGCTCATCGCCGCCAAAAGCGGGGTCGTGACCGTATTGAAAGGCCTGCGCGCGCCGCTGCAGCCCCATCTTGCTTCGCGTCGGCACTCCTCGTATAAGGCAGTCTCTCCATTACCACGTAACGGACATTGATCCGATGCGCGGTGGGTCCGGAAACGGGCCCGCCCGAAAGGCCCTTTTTGACGACGACGAGCGAACCCGTGAGCCCGCTGCTCGACCTCGATGAACCCCGCCTCGTCAACGAGACGGGGCTGTCGGCGCGTATTGCACAGATCATTGAGCCGACCGTGCGCGGTCTTGGCTACCGGCTTGTGCGCGCCAAGGTGTCAGGTCTGAACGGTTGCACCCTCCAGATCATGGCAGAGCGTGCGGATGGCGAGTTTTCGATCGATGATTGCGAGACCCTGAGCCGCGCTGTTTCGCCGGTGCTCGATGTCGAGGATCCGATCAACCGCGCCTACAATCTTGAAGTCTCTTCCCCCGGCATCGACCGTCCGCTCGTCAGGCGCTCGGATTTTGAGCGCTGGCTTTCTCAGGACACCAAGATCGAGCTGAGCGAGAGCGTCGACGGGCGCAAGCGTCTGCGCGGCCATCCCCAGCGCATTGAGGGTGATGAGCTGATTGTCGTGCTCGACGGCGTTTCGGCCGAAACACCCCCTTTCCGCGTGCCGCTTTCGCGTATTGGCGACGCACGCCTCGTTTTGACCGATGCCCTCATCGCCGAAGCCCGTCGCCGCACAACGGCCACTGCGGGCGTTGTAGATGGTGCAGATATCTCATCCGATGCCGCGGACGGCATCGAGATCAGACCCCTTAAGGCAGACAAACCCGCCCCCCGGAGACAAAAGTAATGGCTGTCAGCGCTAACCGCCTCGAATTGTTGCAGATCGCCGACGCGGTCGCCCGGGAAAAGGTGATCGACAAGCGTGTCGTTCTGGAAGCGATGGAAGACGCCATCCAGAAGGCGGCCCGCTCGCGGTATGGCCAGGAAACCAACATTCGCGCAGAGATCAGCCCCAAGACCGGTGAACTGCGCCTGTCGCGGCTGCTCGAAGTGGCCGAAACGGTCGAGAATGATGCGACCCAGATCGGCATTGAAGATGCGCGCCGGCGCAACCCCGCCGCCCAGCCCGGCGATTTCATTGCCGAAACCCTGCCACCCATGGATTTCGGCCGTATCGCTGCCCAGTCGGCCAAGCAGGTCATTGTGCAGAAGGTGCGCGATGCCGAGCG
>JAIYEB010000331.1 GCA_027487195.1 Hyphomicrobiales bacterium
TATCGGTTCAGCGCCTGTCGGTTTTGTCCTGGGCAGAGCTTGCCTTCCACGCCTTCAACCAGGGCATTTTGAACACGGTTGTTGCCTTGTGGCTGTTTACATCAGCGGCAGCTGTCGTTGGCCCGGCCATCGCTGGCCGTTTCCCTCCCATGATCCCGGTTGTCGGGCTTACCATTGCGGTTCTGGCAATTGGCGAGCAGCCGAGCGCTCTTCAGATAGCCGGCATGATCCTGATCGTGGTCGGGTTGCTGGCGACGACATGGAAGCGACAGGCCGCTTGACGCAAGCCTTCGACGCAACCAAACCTCGACACATCTGAGGAGAGACGACATGCGCCGAAAACTGATTGCCGGAAACTGGAAGATGAACGGCGTGCGGGCGAGCCTCTCGGAGATCGCGAGGCTTGCTGAGCTCACGGATCGCGATCAGCGCCGGCGCCATGACGTGCTGATCTGTCCGCCGCTGACGCTTGCCTGGACATCGGCGCTTGCAGCCCTTGGCTCGGGCATCTTGATCGGCGCGCAGGACTGCCACGCCAACGCCTCAGGCGCTCACACGGGCGACGTCTCGGCGAACATGCTGTCAGATCTCGGACTCAGTCACGTGATTGTCGGCCACTCGGAGCGGCGGGCTGACCATGCTGAAACCAGCGCTGTCGTGAAGGCAAAGGCAACAGCAGCCCTTGGTGCAGGTCTTGTGGCCATCGTCTGCGTTGGTGAGACACTTGCCGAACGCGAGGCCGGAAAAGCCGAGGCTGTCGTCGGGCGCCAGGTCAGGGCGTCTTTGCCCGATGGGTTTGACGCGCGCACGACCGTGATTGCCTATGAGCCGGTCTGGGCGATTGGCACAGGCAAGACCGCAACGCCTAGTGACGTTCAGGTCATGCACAGCTTCATCCGCAGCGTTGTAAAGCGCATGGCGCGCACAGAGGCCAGCGCGATCCGGATCCTGTATGGCGGATCGGTCAAGCCCGGTAACGCTGCCGAGTTGCTGGCTCTGCCCGATGTCGACGGCGCACTTGTGGGCGGTGCAAGTCTGGTCGCATCAGACTTCGCGAGCATCGTGAAGGCTGCCGGCTAGCGCCTGGCGTCTAAAGACATTCGCAGTTTTGATGGCTTGCGGGGCATGTCCTGCCGCAAGCGATACATGCCCGTCGTCAGCGCGCTTCCATGAGGCCGATCGCTGCGACAAGCGACTGAACCGCCGCTTCAATCCCGCGCCAATCGTCGAGATGCTGGCGCGACATCCGGTAGGTCACGTCAATCCCGGCAATCCTGAGCTCGCGTATGCAGGACGGCTGTGGGGTGCCGCCCGTGCGTGCGCAGCGCAGAAAGTAAACACCCGGGCGCACCGGGTCATAGACAAGCTCTTCGCCATCATAGCCTGAGCCTTCAACGAACCGGCGTGCGGCGAGGCCAGGAACGGCCGCATGGATTTCGGTCGACAGGAAGCGCATGTAGATCTGCGCCATGCGCAGCGCCGGATCCAGCGCCTCATCCCTCGGCTGCAGCGACAGGAAAACAAGGGATCCAAACGCCTCGCCCTGGACAGAGATTTGCCCACGCCCTTCAAGGCTCGGCCAGGCGAAAGCCAGATCAAGGCGCGGATGTGTGCCATCTCTGCGCTGGGGCTCAAACCGGATCAGATCGCGCGGTACAGCAAGTTTAACCCCACCGACCTCGGCTCGCACAGCGACCGGGATCGCCGGATTCGCTTCAACGGCTGGGCTGTCCCGCAAAGTCCCAAAAGCGCCCATGAGTGTGCCAGCGCCGAGCACTCCGCCTGCCACTGTCAAAGCCAGCAAAAGCAAGACAAAGGGCCAGCGCGGCAACGACACCGAAACGCTCACATCTTTCGGCACAGAAAGGTCCTCGCGTTGCGCCACCCCAAACCGAATCAAGATCCGGCGCATCATGGTACGCTTTTTGCTCCCCTGGGTCTTGGGATGGGCCGCCGGCGTGGGAACCGGCGCTCGAGTATCGCGTAAATGGGGTGGGTACCATGTCTGTCATGATTGCAATCGGTTGGTCGATTGCGTTCGGTTTTGTAACTGCCGGCTTTGTTGCTGCTGTCTATCGCATGTTTACTTCCCAGCAGCCGTCTTTCAGCCTGTTGCAGACCGGTGATGCCCGGGCCATGCTGGCAGTGCCGCTTCTGGCCGTGACGGGGCCTGCGGTTCTTGCCCGCAATTCATGGCGCGGCCGTGTGCTCGAAGGGCGTGGCTGGGGCTGGATTGCCGCTGGCGGAGCCCTTGCCGGAGGATGGAGCTTCATTCTCGGCGTGTTCGTCCTTCACTTCTATCTCTCGCTCGCGGCATAGTCCCGTCTCCAGACCAGGAGATGAGATATGCCGATCTATGCGCTTGACGGGGTAGCACCGGAACTGCCGGCCGACGGCGACTGTTTCATCGCGGAAACGGCGGTTCTGATTGGCCGCGTGCGGGTCAGGAAAGGTGCCAACATCTGGTTTGGCGCCGTTCTGCGTGGCGACAATGAATGGATCGAGGTCGGTGAAGGATCAAACGTCCAGGACGGGGCGGTCATCCACACCGATATGGGCTTTCCCTGCACCATTGGTCGCAACTGCACGATTGGTCACAAGGCTATCCTGCACGGCTGCATCATCAACGACACAAGCCTGATTGGCATGGGGGCGACACTTCTGAATGGTGTTGTCATTGGCAGCGAATGCCTTGTGGGCGCCAATGCGCTCGTCACCGAGGGCAAGGTCTTCGGCAATCGATCCTTGATTGTGGGTGCTCCAGCCCGCGCCATTCGATCCCTCGATGACCGCGCGGCTCAGAAACTTGCCATGTCAGCCCAGGGCTATCAGGCAAACGGGCGGCGTTTTGCTCAGGGTTTGCAGCGGATTGGCTGAATTCACCAACCGGTAGAAGAGATGAGCCGGCCTCGGTGGGCCGAGGCCGGCTCTGACGGAACCTGGTTTGGGACAGGGAGGGGTGGGACGTAACCAGGGCTCCGAATTCTTTCCAATCAGCGCGTTGCGGCGACAGGCATCTGTGAAGGCAGCGCACTTGGGGTCAGCGCCACCCAGACCGAGCGGTTGATCTGGGATTGGCGGCGAATGAATGAGTATCCGGTCTGGTGCCAGGCACGGATATCATCACGCACATTGTCGAGCACGAAGTCGCCCTCCGTTGTGCGCACTGTCAAAACCGCATGACCATCGCCTGCGCTGTCGCGCACCACAGTGATCAGCAGCGAACTCTCGGGAAAGCCACGCGCTATCAGCTGGCGACGCTTCTCCAGAACATAGTCTTCGCAATCGCCCTTGCCATTGCGGGGATAGGCCCAGTACTCGGCGACGCCGTAATGGTCCTGATCGGTTATCGAGACCACATCGCGATTGACCCGCGTGTTGATCGCAATGAGATCGCGCCAGCGCTCCCGGGTCATTTCAGCGTCACGAGGCCGAACATCCTGATCAACGCAATCGCGTGGTTCATCGCGGCAGAACTGAACCCAACCGCGGGGAGGGGCTGTTTCGCCGAAGATCGTCAAGAAAGGTGCAGCTACGGCCTGCCGGCTGCGGTCAATGGATGCGGTGCGTGTCTGAGCTTCAGCGCTGGCGATTGATCCCGTGATTGCAAGCACTGCCAGGCAAATCGATGTAAACTTCATGTTGTTGTCCCCTTTCGTCCCGGGACAACTGATCGCATGAGCGTATTTATGGCAGAATAAAACAGAAACTAAAGTAAAATACGTCTTTTACATAAGTTCTATTTGATTTTTATTCAAAGTCTTACAGTGCAAGTAAGCTGGTGTTGACCATCAAAGGCCGCGCAAGGGCTGCCTGCCGCGGGCCATGGCCGGGCAAACGCAAAAATCCCGAAACGAGACACAAATGTCCCGCTTCAGGCCGGTCAGTTTAAGAGTCTGTTAGGTTTTGGGACTCGTCCGAAGCGCCTACAGGGCGGCTTCGAGGCTGTCAGGGGTCTGGATAACCGAGAATTCGACGGCAACTCCGCCCTCGGAATGGCGTGCAATCCGCCCCCGCAGGCGGCCAATCATTACCGGCGTGCCTAATGCTGGCTTAACATCCAGCTGAACCTGGGCACCCGACAGCGACATATCCAGGACTTTGCACCGGTACTGGCGCCCATCGGGCAGGCGGATGTGGGTCGAAGCGTTCTTCGGCTCGATCCGATCGTGGCGACGATCTTCCGGCAGATTGAGCGCGTAGCGGTTGGCGAGCCAGGTCAGCTGATCCGCAAGCTTGTCGCGCTTTCGCGGTGTCGCATTGATCGACATGGCAAACCCGCCGTCAAACACGCGTGCGATGTCGCCCTCAACCCGACCGATATGGTCGACATAGGCAATGACATGGTCGCCGACCTGACCCTTGACGGGTGCCAACATGGCAACACCGCCAGGCGACATGTCGATGGTCTGGCACGCGAACTCCTGGCGTGACGGCAGCATGTAGCGACCAAGCAAGCTGACAGCCACGCGCTGGAACCGGCGATGCTCCGCCGGTTTCATGACGATGGAAGGTCTGACGCTTGAGGCTTGGGCCATGAGAGACGTGTCACCTGGACTCAGGAGATTGAACCAGATGTACGTTGATGGCTTTAGGGTTAACGCGGCGTTACTTCCTGGGGCGGCGTTGCCTTTCCGCCGTCAAATACCATCAGGTGTCGCACCCGGCGCGCCGTATTGTCCGCAAGCCGAAGGACAGGTGGCTCGCTCGGGCGGTTTGCAGGCCGTTCAGGCGCAAATACCGAGGCAAAGTCCGGCATGGCTTCCGGCACGACCCTTGGCACCGTCTCCACTCCGGATTGGCCAAAAACCTTTGGCTTGAGGGACGGCCACAACAGTCGCATGCCCGTGATCTTGCGCTCGCTCGCTGGCTCGATCCCGATCCAGTAGGGCTGCTCCATGGGAACAACCGCGCCCAGAACGCGCCGTTCGTTGCGTCCAAACACATCAAGTGGCAACAGAACCATCTCATGCTGAAGCCGGCTTTTGCGCCGGTTCTGGCCGTCGAACTGGAGGATCGCGACCGCGCCCTCCTTTCGGACCGCCTCAATCAGGCCTGAAATCGTTTCCTTCTCCGCACCTATCCAGTCGACAAGGAAGTCGCGCCCTTTGAGTTCCCGGCAATGGAGCGCGCAAACGCGGGTTCCGCCAAGACGCCAAAGGATTTTGCCCCGTTCATCCTCTTCCAGAATGAACGTGTCCGGGAGAATCGTTCTGATGTCAGAAGGTTCGATCTCCGAGCGCTCTGGTGCGACCCTGTCGCCCCTGCGCCGATCCCAATAGGCAAACAACGCTTCCGTTGTTCGGTGTGTAAAGCGCGGTGGGCGCTGCATGCTCATTCTCCCAACGCGCCCGAGCCATGCACACCGCCACGGTCCAGGTCCCACCCTGAAACAACCGTGTCAGGTGCGCACATTCAGGCGCTGTCCTGTCGTCCCGAGAGGAAAGGGTGCAGCCCTCATGCCATGCCGGATTTTAAGGTTAACAAAGCGTTTACGTTGGTGTCCGCCGCTGGCCTCGCTAGACAACGCTCAACACTTCGAAGCTCGTTTGGCGACGCGCTCTTGAACTACCCGGGGAGGGCCGGGACGTGCGGGTGGCAACATCTGCGCTCAGGGTGGGGAGGAGGGACGTCGACCCTTCTCCCCTTTCCTTCCGCTCACTGAGCGCTTAACCGTGCGTGTGTGAACCTGATCTCTCCTCCACAGCAAAAGCGCGAGCCGATCCTCAACCTCCCGCCCATCATCGTTGTGATGCTTGCGGTGGTGCTTGGCGTTCATGCGCTGCGTGAAGTGCTGCTCGAATCGACCGACCTTTGGGTCATCCTGCGTTTTGCATTCATTCCCATCAGATATTCAGGCCTGGCCGAGGCTGCAGCGGTGTTCCCGCCGGATGACCCTGCGCGTTGGTGGTCAATCGTCACCTATTCGCTGCTTCATGGCGACTGGACCCATGTCCTGGTCAACGCCTTGTGGCTTGCGGCCTTCGGCAGTCCCGTCGCCTGGCGCTTTGGCATCTGGCGATTTGTCCTGTTCTGGATCATTACGGCTGCATGTGGTGCGGCAGCCCATCAGATCGCACATGCGGGTGAAGTCGTGCCCATGGTTGGCGCATCGGCTTCGATTTCCGGGTTTACAGCAGCAGCCCTGCGCTTTGCCTTCCAATCCGGCGTCTTTGCCGGCGTGCGCCCTGCGAGCCAGGCAGCCTTTTCCGCACCGGCGGAGCCTTTGCTTCGATGCCTGTCAGACCCAAGGATCCTTGCGTTTGTTCTGGTCTGGTTTGCGATGAATTTCCTGTTCGGGGTTGGCGGCATCGTTCTTCCGGGAAACCAGCCGTCCATTGCCTGGGAAGCGCATATTGGCGGTTTCCTCGCCGGCCTGATCCTGTTTGCGGTCATTGACCCGGTAAGGTCGCGATAAGCTGCCATGACGCGCGGCATCTCGGCCTGACAGCCCTTGCACTTCAGTGAACTCGAACGCATCA
>JAIYEB010000094.1 GCA_027487195.1 Hyphomicrobiales bacterium
CCATTGACCGCCGGCAGCAGCCGACAAATCGCCGGAACGATGGGTTTGCGGCTCAAGGCAGAAGAAGTCTTCACCCGGTGGCGTCCAGAAATGGAGATGCTGTTGGGCTCTACCCTTGGCGCGGATCACGGTCATCATGTCGCCATCATAAATCCGCGCCTCACCGCCAAACCCTTCATAGACCTCGTTCACCCTTGTCTCGGGCAAGACGTGCACATCTGCCGGGTCAGGCCTTGCTGCGATCCCGATGCGGTCAGCCGGCCGCTTGTCCGCGCCTTCCGTCCATTTCGCGGTTGCATCAAACCAGAGCCTGGTCTGTTGCGATCTTGGAAAATAGGGATGGAAACCGAGGCCGAACCTGCGCCCTTCAACGCCTCGGTTCACGAGTTGAAGGTTCGCGCTGATGCCATCGGCTTCAAGCTCATAGGTGACCTCGGCATCAAAACCGATTGAACTGTCGCGATGCAGGTATGCGAGCACAGCTGCGGTGTCGTTGGCCCGGACAACCTCCCAGCTTGCCTGCCAACCCCAACCGTGAATGGGATGGATGTCTCCAGGCACATTCGGCGCAATGCCACGAGCTTCCGGCCCTGCAAGACGGTTGGCCCATGGCACCATCAGGAACATGGCCAGATCCGTCGGCGCCTGGCCGCGCGCCGGGCGCAGCAGGTTCCTGCCATTCCATGAGAGCGAAGCAACGCTTGCGCCGACCTCAGGTGCGATGTGAAGCGCGCACCGGCCGTTCCTGAGATGCAACAGTTTCATGCGCTCTCCCGCCCAATCTCTATCCGTCGCACTGCGGTCCTTTCCAGTGCGAGACGATAGGGGCATAACACCCGGCAAGGGGACATCACCACATGAGTATTCTTATCCTTGGCCTTGTGCTGTTTTTGGGCTCGCACGCCTTCACCATGTTTCGTGCGCCGCGTCGCGCTTTGATCAACGCTGTCGGCGCCAACGGGTACAAGATCGGTTACTCGCTGATTTCCGTTCTGGGTTTTGCGCTGATCATCATTGGTTTCGGCCAATATCGCCAAAGCGGATGGACCGTGATCTGGCAGCCACCGACCTTCACGAAGCATCTTGCGTTGCTCCTGATGCTGCCGGTCTTCACGCTCTTGCTGGCACCCTATCTGCCAGGCCGCATCAAGACCGCCACAAAGCATCCAATGCTGCTGGCAGTTAAGATCTGGGCGACAAGCCATCTGCTGTCGAACGGCGATCTCGGCGGCATCTTGATGTTTGGCGGCTTCCTTGCCTGGGCCGTTGCCGCGCGCATTTCCCTGAAGCGGCGCACAGACCCGACAGTTCTGCCGGCCGCGCCGGAACGCCCGTTGAACGACATCATTGCGCTCGCAGGAGGCGTCGCGATCTGGGCTGCCTTTGTGTTCTGGCTGCACCCTCTCCTGTTTGGCGTTGCGGTTTGGCCTGGCAGATGACTTGCCGCAGGCTTGTCTAGATGTATACAATTCAGAGCGTGCGTGAGCGGGCATTCCCCGCAGCGCGCGCTTTGTGCAATCTGACTGTCGAAGGGCTTTGCTGTGATCCTGCCGCATATCCGCATTGGCATTGATGTCGGCGGAACCTTCACAGACTTCGTGCTTGTTGATCGCGCAACCGGGCGCCTTGGCTATCACAAGGAACCGAGCGTTCCGTCCGACCCGTCCGCTGCCGTCGAGAACGGGCTGAAGGGGCTCATTGCGGCGCAAGGGATTGACCCTTCAGCGATTGAGCTCGTGGTGCATGGCACAACGATTGGGCTCAATGCCACGATCCAGCGCCGGGGCGCGCGCATGGCCATGGTTGTGTCGCGCGGCAACCGGGATGTGCTGGAGATCGCAAGGCTGCGCCTGCCCTCCTCCTATGATTTCACCGCGCCGCGTGAAGCACCGCTTGTGCCGCGCGATTTGATGTTCGAAATCAGCGCACGGCTGCGTGCCGATGGACGTGTCGAAACCGATCCCGATCCAGACGAGATCAAGGCTCTGGCGCAGAAGCTGCGTGCATCGGGCGTCGAGGCTGTCGCGATCATGCTGCTGAACAGCTATCGCAACCCTGACATGGAAATCGCGGTTGCAGACGCGCTGCGTGCCGAGCTTCCAGGCGTGCTGATTACCGAAAGCGCCGTGGTCTGGCCTGAAGTTCGCGAGTATGAGCGCGCGCTCGTTGCAGGCCTCAACGCCTCGATCCACCCGCTCATGACGCGCTACTTTGACCGGCTGCTGGGCCGCGTGAAAGGCCTCGGGATTGCAGCCCCGATTTACATCACGGCCAACAATGGCGGCACGCTCTCGCTTGAGACGGCGCGCGCAAGGCCGATCGATACGGTGTTGTCTGGTCCGGCCTCCGGCGTTGTTGCGGCTTGCCGCGTTGGCGAGGCCGCCGGGCAGCCCAGGCTCGTCACGATCGACATGGGTGGCACATCGGCTGACATTTCGATTGTTCAGTCGGGAACGCCTGAATTCACAACCGCGACCTTTGTGGGTGACTTCCCATTGATGATGCCGGTCGTGAATGTCGGCGCGATTGGCGCCGGCGGCGGGTCGATCCTTTGGGTCGATGCGCAGGGTGTCTTGAAGGTTGGCCCGCTCTCGGCAGGTGCCGATCCCGGGCCTGTGGCCTACGGGCGCGGGGGCAAGGACCCAACCGTGACGGACTGCTACCTCGTCCTTGGCATTGTCGACCCCGACCGTTTCCTGGGCGGGCGCATGCGGCTTGATCTCGGCGCTGCGCGCCAGGCGCTTGATAAAATTGCAGATCGGATCGGGCTCAGCGGCCCTGACCGGGCTGAAGCAGCAGCTGAGGCCGCCCTCAGGGTTGCAAGCGCCAAGATGGCAACCGAACTGACGAAACTCCTTGCGACTGCCGGCGTCGATCCGCGCCGCTTTTCCCTTGTGGCCTTTGGTGGCGCAGGCCCGACGCACGCCAATCTCCTTGCTGAAGAAGCTGGCCTGACATCGGTTCTTGTGCCGACCGCGCCCGGCACCTTCTGTGCGCTTGGCGCGATCCTTGCCGACGTGCGTCGCGATTATGTGCGCACGGCCCGTCAGTTGGTGGGCGCAGGCGCTGACCCCGGTGGGTTCGAGCTTATCTCAGAAACGCTCAAGAGCCTTGTGGCCGAAGCATCCGAATGGATTGCCAAGGAAGGCGCGATTGTCGGCGCGCATGATTTTGTCGTGACCATGCGCATGCGCTACCCCGGCCAGGCCTATGAGCTTGATGTAGCCATTCCTGACGCCAGGATCACGACTGGCCCTGGACTGGCTGACCTGTTTCATGCGGAACATCACCGCCTCTACGGCTTTGCCGAGCAGGCAAGTCCGGTGCAGGTGACGACACTGCGCGTGGGCGTGATTGGTCGCGTGCCACCTGTCACATTGCCGGACCAGCCGCCGACAAAGCCAGTGGCACGCTCGACGCGCAAGGTGCGCCATGCCGGCGCGTTTCACATTGCAAACGTGTATGACCGCGACAGCCTTGGCCAGGGGGCCCTGGTCCTTGGGCCTGCAATCGTCGAACAACTCGACACGACGAGTTTCGTGCTGCCGGGTTGGCAGGCGCTGTCAGACCGGATCGGCACGCTTCATCTCACAAAGGTGGCGTCATGAGCGCCGTGTCTCCCATGCTCGATACCATTGCGCTTGAGATCTTCTTTCACAAGGTGACAGCGGTCACCGAAGAGATGGCGATCACGCTGCAGCGCACGGCCCGAACAACCTACGTGAAAGAAGCCGGCGACTTTGGCTGCGCGCTGGCGCGGCCTGATGGGCGCTTCTTTGCCTATCCCAAGGTGCTTGGCGTTTCAGGTTTTCTTGATTCAAACGTCGGGCCTGCATTGGCCCATATACGCGACCTTGAGCCGGGAGACGTGGTACTGACAAACCACGCCTATGCAAGCGAAGGGCTTGCGAGCCACATGCCGGATCTGCACCTGATCAGGCCGATCTTCGCTGAAGGCCGGATTGTCGCGCACGCCTGGAGTTTCGTGCATTCGGCCGACATTGGCGGCGGCGTCCCGTCTTCGATCTCACCGCGATTTTCCGAGACCTTCCATGAGGGTTTCCAGATTCCGCCGGTCAAGCTGATCCGGCGCGGCGAGATGAATGAGGACGTCCTGACCCTTTATCGGGCCAACTGTCGCGTGCCGGAGATCAACCTCGGTGACATCAAGGCGATGCTGGCAGCCCTGCTTGTCGGCGAGAAGCGCGTTCACGACATGGTCGAACAGCTTGGCGTCGACGGTTTCCTCGCAGCCCAGGAAGCCATCACGGCATACGCGTCTGCCAAGGCGCTCGCGGTCCAGAAACAGATCCCGGACGGCACAACCGAGTTCTGGGACTATCTCGACGATGATTTTGTCTCAAAGGTTCCGATCCGGGTCCGGTGCAAGCTCACGGCCAGCAATGGGCAAGTGCACCTCGACTTCACAGGCACAGACCCGCAGGTCGCGGCCGCCTACAATGTGCCAACTGCAGGCAAGCGCCATCCCTGGCTGACGCTCAAGCTGATGCATTTCGTGTTCAGCCACGACAAGACCATCCCGCTGAACCACGGCATGTTTGAAAACATCACGGTTCACGCGCCAAAAGGCACGATCCTCAATCCTGAAGCCCCGGCGGCGGTGGGCGTGCGCTCAGCCACAGCCATCCGCATCAACGAAGCCATCATCGGCGCCATGTCGTTGGCCCGCGCCGGTCTGATGCCTGCCCCATCGGGCGGGATCATGATCCCGTCGGTTCTGGTCGAGGTTGATGCGGCAACCGGCAAGCGCAATGTCATGGTCCTGCAATCGCTTGTTGGCGGCACGGGCGCGCGCGAGGGGGCAGACGGCGTTGATGGCCGGGATTCGTCTCTGGCAAACCAGCGCAACACCCCGATGGAGAAAAC
>JAIYEB010000013.1 GCA_027487195.1 Hyphomicrobiales bacterium
TGGCTGTCGAGGACGTCGCCGGCCTCGATGCCGTAGAGTTCACGGGCTGCTGCCTCTGTCAGTTCAGAGGGCGCACCATCGAAAACGATCCGGCCCTGCGCCATTCCGATCAGGCGATCAGAATAGCTCCTGGCGAGATCGAGCGAGTGAAGATTGCAGACGACTGTGATGCCGTAATGACGGTTGATGCGCTGCAGCGCATCCATGACAATCCGGGTGTTGCGCGGATCGAGTGATGCAATCGGCTCATCGGCAAGGATCAGCTTGGGTTCCTGAACAAGCGCGCGCGCAATGGCCACGCGCTGCTGCTGGCCACCCGACAGGCTCTCGGCGCGCTGGGCTGCAAGCGATGCAATATCGAACTGCTCAAGCGCGGACATGGCGATTGCCTTGTCCTCTTCAGACCACAGCTTCAGAACGGATTGCACGCTGCCAACATGGTTGAGCCGACCAATCAGCACGTTGGTCAAAACGTCGAGCCGGCCGACCAGATTGAACTGCTGGAAGATCATGGCGCAGGACTGACGCCAGTCACGCAGATCCTGGCCTTTCAGGGCGGTAACGTCGCGACCCTCGAAAAAGATCTTGCCTTCGCTTGGATCAACCAGCCGGTTGACCATGCGCAGCAGGGTCGATTTGCCCGCACCCGAGCGACCAATGATCCCGATGAAACCACCGCCGGCAATCTCGAGATTGACGTTGTCGACAGCGGCCTTGGAACCAAAGCGGCGGGTCAGCGATTTGAACTGCAACATGACATTCCCTCACAGAACCGGTTGGCCCAGGAAACCGTGGGGAGGCCGGTACGTGCCCGACACGACAAAGATGTGACGCCTGGACTACAGTAAGGTGTCAGGCCGTCATGGCGGCATATACCCACGGATATTGCCAGAGCAGGCGAGCCGCACACCCACCGGTCGGCGCTAATGTCATTGCCTTGTCATCAACGACAGCAACGAGGCGCCTCCCGCATGTGAGGTTGCAATGCTGTCCATCTCCCCGTCGATTGATCCTACCGCTATCGTCTTGTCATCGTCCCTTGGCCGCTACACCGAGGTTGGTGCGCGGACCCGCCTCAACGAGGTCGAGATGGGCGACTACTCCTATGTCGTGGAAGACGCCCAGATCGACATGAGCCGCATCGGCAAATTCTGTTCGATTGCTGCAAAGACCCGCATCAATCCCGGAAACCACCCGCACTGGCGTGCAAGCCAGGCGCACTTCCTCTATCGCGCATCAAAATACTTTCCGGGCGAAACGGACGAGGCGGGATTTTTCGACTGGCGTCGCGAGAACTCAGTCACCATCGGTCACGATGTCTGGATCGGGCACGGCGCCGTCATACTTGCGGGCAAATCCGTGGGCACGGGAGCAATTGTTGCTGCCGGCGCGATCGTCACGAAAGATGTCCCGGCCTACACCATCGTTGGCGGCAATCCGGCCCGGCCAATCCGCAGGCGGTTTGATGAGCGCGTGGCCGATCGTTTGCTTGCGCTTTCGTGGTGGGACTGGGACCATGAGCGCTTGCGGCGTGCGCTCGCAGATTTTCGCTCACTCAGCGTCGAAGGTTTTCTCGAGAAGCACGGGGGATGACACCCGGCCGGGTGCGTGTGCGCCCGGCCGAGTGCAAGGTTTAGGCTCTTAGCGGGCGCGCAGGAGTTCTGGAACGCGCAGCAGGACCATCTCGTTGTCGTCGGCCTTGTTCGGGTCGCGCGATGAGGAGAACGGCAGATTGTTGTCATTGCCGACAATGATGTGGTCGGCATCAACAACATCGACGTTCTCGATGGTGAAGAACGGCATCTGGAAACGGCCACCGGACAGCGGTACGCGTGAGCGGTTGTTCGGATCCTGGATCGCAAGCAGATCAATGTAGCCGATCTTGCGCACATTCCCGCCAACCATCGCTTCGCTCATCTCGATCTTCCACACCCGCTTGATACGCGGCAGGGCATGAAAGCAGGTCTCGGCGCGCTGGCCTGTCGGACAGGCACGCTCCGGAACGCCTTCATTGTCATCGCGTTCAATCACGAGCGCTGTCGTTCCGTCGATCATGTTGAAGTCGCCAATCGACAAGCCGTTCTCATCGAGCACGTAACGCCATTGACGACCTGTCCAGCGCGCTTCTGCCACCGAGAACTCGAGGATGCGCAGATACTGCCGTCCTTCGGTCATTTCCCAGTCGCGCGTAGCCGTATCCCAGAGCGGGCCTTCGAGCATGCCATAGAGGAAGCGACCATCCGGCGAAGCTGCCAGACCCTCATAACCTTTCGAGCGGCGGACCCGTGTGTCGATGGGCGTCGTCGGCGTTGCAGGTGCAACGACTGCGGGATGGTCGGGTGAGCGAACAACCTGCCCATCCACCATGGTCTCGAACACGGCCTCAACCCGGCCTTGCATATCGGTGCGGATCAGGAAGGGGCCAAACTCTTCACCGATCCAGATCTTGTCGCCAATGATCTGAAAGCCTTCGAGATCAAAGTCCGCTCCGGTGAGATAGCGCGTGGTGGTTGCATCGTTGGCGATGCGGAACGGTACGCGACGGTTTGGATCGGAAAACCAGACGGTTTCCAGCCGCTCGAATGCGCCGCTCGTCCAGTCAATGCGGTAGCGGTTCATGTAGAGCATCGAATCCGGCGAGTTGGCGCGCGATCCAAACCCGTTGTCCGTCAGCACCCAGAAGGTACCATCGGGCATGCGCTTGATGCCGGAGTGGCCCTGAGCGGGCTGACCGCGAAGCGGGGTCGACAGACCGGTGGGGCGCCCGGCCGAGCGGCCCATCACGGTGCCGGGTTCTTCGACACGGCGCATCGGTGTGACGAACTTGCCCGACGTTTGAAGGTCAGCTGGCGCGTCAGCCGGCGGCGTCAGCATCGTATTGGCTGGCAGCATGGCGTGACCGGCAAGTACGGCTGGGAATTCGCGTGGCGCGGTTTGCGCAAACGCGGGCGAAGCCACAATCAAGATTGCGGCCGCAAGGGCGGATCTCATGAAACAACTCCGTAGGGTAGGGAGCCCGCGATGGCAGTTTCCCCCTCAATGTCGCGCGGGCGCCGACATTGAGGCGGCAATGCTCAGGTCCGGCGACGGTTGCGGTCGAGTTCTTCGATCACCGTGATGACGTCTAGATAATCCTCGTGGCGGGCAGGGGCGTATCCCGAGACCTGCCCATCAGTGAACACACGCCACGCCTCCGGATCCTCGGTCCGCATCGCCATCATGGCGGCAACAAACTGATCGCGCAGTTCGGTCGGGATGTTGTTGCGGGCGGTCATCGGGCTCGCGGGGATCAGCGGTGATGTCCAGATGACGCGCGTCGACCCGCGCGGGACGACGCCACGCTCCTGCAGGCGTTGAACAACACCGCTATGCTCATTCACCTGGAAGGTCGCCACCGCATCAAACTGGCCGCGGACAAGCGCGATCACCGAGTTGTCATGGCTCCCCGAGAAGGTCGTGGCGCCGAAATGCGTGCGCGGCTCAAAACCTTGCTGGCGCAGATAGAAGCTTGGAAACGCGAAGCCCGATGTCGAGTTCGGATCGGCGAAGGCGAAAGTCCGCCCCCTGAGATCTGCAATCGAGCGGAAGGCGCTGTCCGCGCGGACCACAACGACCGAGAAGTAGCCTTCCTGGCCATTGTTATCGATATCGCGAAA
>JAIYEB010000354.1 GCA_027487195.1 Hyphomicrobiales bacterium
GATGCGCACGGTTCTTGTTGTTGGCCGTGGCGACGGCGAAGCCAACGATCATCGCGAACCCTGGGAAAAGATTGCCACCAAGGACGCCCATATCGACGTCGTGACAGATGACCTTGCAGGTTTTCTCGGGGGCCTGCGCGGCTAGAGCGCGCTTGGCTTTTCTGGAAGCAAGGCCTTGCTCCAAGTCGTTCTTCGAATGTCGTTTCGCAGAACCAGAGCCCATGTTGGCGTGGACATGCCCTAGTCCCTGGACAGAGCCTCAGCACCCGTGCCGACGGCCTCACTGAGCGACGTGAAGTTGCCGCGTGAAAGTTCACGCATGACGGTTCGTTCCATATCGTCGATCAGTTCAAGCCCGCCATAGACGAGCCCGGTGTAGAGCTGCACCAGGCTCGCTCCCGCCCGGATCTTTGTCCAGGCATCGGCACCCGATGACACGCCACCAACACCGATGAGCGGCATGGAGCGGCCAAGCCTCAGGTGCGCGCGCGCCAGCATGCGGGTTGAAAGCCTGAACAGCGGGCGCCCGCTCAAGCCGCCCGTCTCGCGCGCCCTTGCGGCGTCCGCAAGACCATCGCGGCGAATGGTTGTGTTGGTCAAAACCAACCCGTCGATCCCATGGCGCACGGCGACATCAAGCGTTGCATCAAAGTCTTCGTCGGCAAGGTCTGGCGCAAGCTTGAGCAGAAGCGGGCGAGGCGTGCCGCCGGCCTCAACGACGCCAGTCCTGGCTTTCATGGCGCGGGTCAGCAACTGATCAAGCGCATCCACGGCTTGCATGTCGCGCAATCCGGGCGTGTTGGGCGAGGAGACGTTGATGGTCAGATAGTCTGCGACCCCAGAGAGCTGCTTGATCAGCACTTCAAAGTCGGCAGCGCGATCAACAGTGTCCTTGTTGGAGCCGAGATTGACGCCAACAATGCCAGGAGCCGGACGCGCGCGCCGGTCTGCCAATCGCCGGCGCATGACGTCGAGCCCCTCATTGTTGAAGCCGAGGCGATTGATGATCGCCTTGTCCGGTATCAGGCGAAACACACGGGGGCGAGGGTTGCCCGTTTGCGCGCGCGGGGTCACGCCACCCACCTCGACATGGGAAAAGCCAAGTCGCAACAAGGCGTCTGGCACCTCGGCGTTCTTGTCAAAGCCTGCGGCAACGCCGAACGGTGTTGCAAAGGACAAGCCGAAGGCGCTGACACCAAGTTTCGGGTCGCGCGGCCGGGCAGGCGGGATCGGCAGCGTCTTGAGAGCCGTCAGCGTTGCGCGATGCGCATCTTCCGGTTCCAGCGCAAACAGGGCGGGCCTGAGCAGGCTTGCAAGACGCAGCATCAGATGCCGAGCTCGGGCAGGCGCTGCGTGCCGTCGGCCTTCATGACCACAGGTCGCACCCAGAGAACCGCAGCCAGATCCAGCTCAGCGTAGAGATGGGGAAACAGGTCGCCGCCGCGCGAGGGTTCAAACACCAGCTTGTCACCCAGCATGTCGGCATCAATGGCCACGAGCACCAGCTCGGCTTGACCGCGGAAATGCTTGTTGGCTGTTTCCTGCACCTGGGACGCGGTTGAGAAATGGATGAAGCCATCGGCGCGGTCGACCTTTGAGCCGACATAGCGTTTTGATACCTCCGCTGCGGCCCATTCCCCAAGACTGCACAGCTTGTATACGATTGCATCTGTCATGCTGCGCCCCCTCGACAGCCTGTCGATACCGAGCATGACGGGAGGCCGCAAGCCTCGATAATGGCCTACAATCTATGATTGTATTTTTGATGTTGAACAATCTTAAGTAAGTAGACACGACTCGCCTGAAGCGAGATAAATTCCTGAGACAAGACGAAAGTCCGTCTTGCGCGGATTGTAGTCGTGCCGTCGACTCTCCAAGCTTCAGAATGTCTGCTCTAGGCGGGATGCACCGTGTTTACACATGATCAGGTCTGGTCAGCGATTGACCGCCTCGCGCGCGAACAGCGCCTTACCGCTTCAGGCCTTGCGCGGCGCGCCGGGCTTGATGCAACCACGTTCAACCCGTCCAAGCGCTCGACGCCGGACGGGCATCGCCGCTGGCCTTCGACCGAGTCGATTGCAAAGATCCTTGAGGCAACGCGCACAAGCTTTTCGGATTTTGTCGGTCTCATCGAGAATGAGAAGCCTTTGCCGCAGCAACGCCGCATCCCGTTGATCGGGCTAGCGCAGGCCGGCGCGGGCGGCTTTTTCGACGATGGCGGTCAGCCTGCAGGTTCGGGTTGGGACGAGATCGAGTTTCCTGCTGGCCAGGCGACCGGCAAGGTCTATGCCATGGAGATCTCGGGCGATTCCATGCTGCCGCTCTATCGTGATGGCGACCGCATCATTGTGTCACCAGCCGAACCCAGGCGACGGGGTGACCGGGTGGTCGTCCGCACGACCGATGGCGAAGTCATGGCGAAGGTCTTGATGCGCCAGACCGCAAGCAGCGTAGAGTTGCATTCCATCAATCCGGATCATCCCCCGCGCACGCTTGCGCTTGGTGAGATCGACTGGATGGCAAGGATCGTCTGGGCAAGCCAGTGAGGCGGGCGGGTCCTGTGTCAGCCCATGACGAGATAACAGTTTGGAAACCATGCGCTGGACGTCGTCGAGGCCTGCATGAATGGCCTCTTCCCCCCGGACGCTTCGCCCGCTAAACCGCGACGCAATGATTGTTTTGCACCATTCGCCGCTTGATGCGGCCTCCCGCACGGCGCGCCTGTGCCTTGCTGAGTACGGACTGGCGTTCGAACTCGTGGAGGAAAAGCCATGGGAACGGCGGACAGAGTTTCTGGCCATGAACCCCGCCGGCACTGTTCCGGTCATGGTCGAAGACGGCGTTGTCGTCTCAGGAATCGGCCCCATTCTCGAGTATCTTGACGAGACGCGAGGCCCTGGCGCCGGTTCGCGCCGTCTGTTGCCTGGAGCGCCGGCCGAGCGCGCGGAAGTGCGCCGTCTGCTTGACTGGTTCCTTGTGAAGATGCGCTCAGAGGTGTCTTCGCATCTTGTTCGGGAAAAGGTCACCAAGCGCTTCGATCGCAGCGGTGAATCCCCCGATACAACCGCGATCCGCGCAGGCAAGGCGAATTTGCGCTATCACCTGCATTACATCGGCTTTCTCATGAGCCAGCGCAGCTTCATGGCCGGCGACTGGCTGACGGTTGCCGATCTTGCGGCTGGAGCCGAGCTTTCGGTGGCCGACTATCTCGGGGATGTGCCGTGGGGCGAGGACGAGACGGCGAAGACATGGTACGCGCGGATCAAGTCGCGACCGAGCTTTCGCGCGCTTCTGGCCGAGCAGGTCGCGGGGATCTCCCCGCCGCAGGCGTACACGGATCTCGACTTCTAGATCCGGTTGAGGCCCTCAAGGCCCACGCGCAATCTCTCGGCTTTGATGTTTGCCGGGTAACATCGCCCGATTCGGTTCCTGAAGCGCCATCCCGGCTCGCTGCGTTTCTCGAGGCAGGCCACCACGCGGGCATGGGCTGGATGGAGAGCCGGGCCAGCGAGCGCGCCGCACCTCGCGTGCTCTGGCCCGAAGTGCGCTCCATTGTCATGGTCGGCGCGAGCTATGCGCCAGACACCAATCCGCTCGATGACCTCAAGGCGCGATCGAGCGGGCTCATATCAGTCTACGCGCAAGGGCTTGATTATCACGAGGTTCTGAAAAGCCGATTGAAGCAGCTGGCACGCTCGCTCGTTGAGCGCGAAGGCGGCGACGTGAAGGTTTTTGTCGACACGGCGCCCGTCATGGAAAAACCGCTGGCCCAGGCAGCCGGTCTTGGCTGGCAAGGCAAGCACACGGTACTGGTCTCGCGCGAGCATGGATCCTGGCTGTTCCTCGGCGCGCTCTACACCACGCTGGAACTTGCCCGTGACCCTTCGGGAAGCGATCATTGCGGCACGTGTACGCGCTGCCTCGATATCTGCCCAACCGATGCTTTTCCCTCGCCCTACACGCTCGATTCCCGGCGCTGCCTTGCCTATTACTCGATCGAGCACCACGGCCCGATCCCGCGTTCGTTTCGCGTGGCGATGGGCAATCGCATCTTTGGCTGCGACGATTGCCTTGCGGTCTGTCCCTGGAACAAGTTTGCAAAAGCCTCCGAAGACCAGAAGCTCACAGCGCGGCGAGACGTCGGGCTTGTTCCGCTTTCGCACTACCTCACGCTTGATGATGCTGAGTTTCGACGGATGTTTGCCAAAACACCGGTCAAGCGGACCGGTCGGGATCGGTTCCTGCGCAATGTCCTGATCGCAGCCGGAAACTCCGGCGATCCTTCGCTTGTGCCGTCCGTGATCCTGCTGCTCGATGATGCGGCTCCGGTTGTGCGCGGTGCGGCGGTATGGGCACTGGCGCGGCTTGATGGCGCTCGGCTCAGGAGTGAGAAACACCGTATGGATCGCGAAACGGACGCGGATGTCCTGGTGGAATGGGAGGCTGAAGCGTGACAGATCATCTCTTGGTTCTCGGTCATGGCTATTCCAGCGCCGCCACACTTGACGGGCTTGATCGCTCGTTTCGCGTCAGTGTCACCGCGCGCGCCCCTGAAAAGATCGCGCTGCATCGCTCCCGGGGGCTGGATGTTGTCCCCTTCGACGGAACGAGCCCTTCAGCCGAGGTTGA
>JAIYEB010000250.1 GCA_027487195.1 Hyphomicrobiales bacterium
CGGCCTGATCCAGCCCCTGTTCGATCGAAAAGATATCGGCACCATCGCGGGCCAGCAGCACGTGCGGGGATTGCGCCATCACGGCGCGGGCGAGGCTGATGGGGTTCTTCGTCCGCGTCACCCCGGCCACCGAGCCGGCGGCGCGCGTCGCCCCGTCCATGATCGCCGCGTCGAGCTCGTTGCGGCCTTCGGCGGTGAACACCGCGCCGCGCCCGGCGTTGAAGCCCGGATCATCCTCCAGCACGCGGACGGCGGCCTCGACGGCATCCAGCGCGCTGCCCCCGGCCTCCAGCACCGCCTGGCCGGCCTTCAGCGCCGCCGCCAGCCCGGCGTGAAAGGCCGCCTGTTGCGCCGCATTCAGGCTGTCGGGCGTCATCGTTCCGGCGCCGCCGTGCACCACCAGCGACCAGGCGGGGGCAGGGGAGATGGGCATCTTGTCATCCTCGCGGCGGTTGCGAGGGCCTCCTTACGCGCGTCGGTCACAGAACGTCACCGCCTATTCCTGCCAGCGGTGTTGACCGGGGGCGGCCTCGCGCCCTATAGGCCCGCTTCCCGCGTGGACATGCACGCCCGGCGATCGGGGCGGAGTAGCTCAGTTGGTTAGAGCACGGGAATCATAATCCTGGGGTCGGGGGTTCAACTCCCTCTCCCGCTACCATTTCCAGATCCGAGCCAATGGCTCGGTCATCATCTGCAGACAGCGAAAGCGACATGCGCATGCAAAACGGCCCCCATAAGGGGGCCGCTGCATCGTCATGTTGCCTCATTGAGGCCGGCACTGATCCGTGCCTGTGCAGAAAGCCTCACGGTGCGCGAAGACGTGCGCCTTGCGTGAAGCTGTTGTTCTGGATCGTGAACTCGGCAATGACGCCTGGAACATCGCCATTCTCGTCAAAGTCGATCGAGCCCGATGCGCCCGCGTACTTGATCGCGCGTCCAGCTGCCAAGGCCTCGACGGCCTTGCGCCATTCGCCTGGGCCGATGGGTTCACCACCCGCTGCCGTCACCTGCCGAAGCGCACGGCTGATGGCTGCGCGGTCCGTGGAACCCGCGCGCTGAATGGCAAGCGCCAGGAGGAAGGTCGAGTCGTAGCCCTGAGCCACAAAGATCGAGGCCGGGTTGCCCTGAACCGCAGCAAAATCACGGTTGAAGGTTTCAAGCGACGTGTTGCCCGGCAGCGAAACCGGCTGGGTGATCAGGATGTTCAGATTCTGCGCACCGATCTCGCGGATAAGCACATCATCGCGCATGCCATCGCCACCAATGAAGCGATTGAAGAAACCGCCTTCAAGCGACTGGCGAATAAGCGTCAGGCCTGTGCCGCCGGCATAGGCCAACAACACCAGCGCTTCGGGACGCTCACGGCTGAGGGTTGCCAGTGTTGAGCGATAGGACGCCTGGTTCGGCTCATGCGCCTCACCAGCAGTGATCGTACCGCCAAGACGCTCATAGGCTGCACGGAAAGCACCGGAGAAGCCACGGCCATAGTCATTGTTGATCCAGGTCAGTGCGACGCGGCGAATGCCCTTGTCGATGACGTACTTGGCCATAACTTGGCCCTGATAGGCGTCTGATGGCGCCACGCGGAAGACAAGATCACGATCCTGCAGGCCGGTGATGGCCGGAGAGGTCGACGCTGGCGAAATCATGACCACGCCATTCGGGATGGCAACGGAGTTCGCGGCTGCAATGGTGGCACCGGAGCACAAGGCGCCGACAATGGCCGTGACCTGATCGACGTTGACGAGCTTTGATGCGCCGTCATTGGCGCCCTGAGCATTGCACTGGTCGTCCGCAACAATCACGTTCAGCCTGCGCCCGCCCAGAATGCCGCCCTGCGCGTTGATCTGTTCCACGGCGAGCTGCGAGGAGCGCACGATCGGGGGAACCAACTGCGCGATGGGGCCCGTGATCGAACCAAGGAAGCCAAGGCGAACTTCGGGTTGCTGTGCGAAAGCCGGCACTGTCACAGACAGCGCACCCAAGGCGCCCAGCACGACTACAGCGCGTCTCAGATTTGAAAATCCTGTCAACTCTTCCTCCTCGTTTGTTGGGAGACCAGATACATCCGCCCCAAACGCAGAGTGAAGCGTCTAAGGCAGCCCTTCGCAAGGGGTATTGAGTTCAAGGCGTCAGTGCGCCTCGTCCCAGTTCGAGGCCGCGCGCGCATCGACCTTCAGCGGAACGCTGATGTCGAGGGCGGGGAGCGCAGCCTGCTCCATGACGCGCCTGACGAGCGGAAGCGTGGCCTCGACCTCTTCGTCAGCCACTTCGAAAACGAGTTCGTCGTGAACCTGCAGAAGCATCCGTGCGCCAAGCCTGGCTGCGTGGAGAGCTGGCTCCATGCGGACCATGGCCCTGCGCATGATGTCCGAGGCCGACCCTTGAATGGGAGCGTTGATGGCCTGACGCTCGACAAAGGCGCGCTCGGATGGGTTTTTTGAGGTGATCGCGGGATAGTGGCAGACGCGCCCGAAGATCGTCGTGACATAGCCCTGATCCCGGCAGGCCTTGCGCGTGGCGTCCATGTAATCGCGGATGCCGGGGAAGCGCTCGAAGTAGGTCTTGATGTAGGCCGAGGCCTGTTCCCGCGGAATTCCGAGCTGATTTGCAAGGCCGAATGCTGAAATGCCGTAGATGATGCCGAAGTTGATCGCCTTGGCGCGCCTGCGGATCTCGGCTGTCATATCCGCAAGCGGCACACCGAACATTTCGGAAGCCGTCATCGCGTGAATGTCGAGCCCGTCGGCAAAGGCCTTCTTGAGCTGCGGAATGTCAGCGACATGGGCCAGAACGCGAAGTTCAATCTGGCTGTAGTCCGCCGAAACAATCTTCATTCCGGGCGCGGCAACAAAGGCCGTGCGGATCTTGCGTCCTTCCTCATTTCGGATCGGAATGTTCTGGAGGTTCGGGTCAGACGAAGACAACCGCCCGGTCGTGGTCGCAGCCAGCGCGAACGATGTATGCACGCGCCCGGTCTCGCGGTTCACGAAGCTTGGGAGCGCATCAGCGTAGGTTGACTTCAGCTTTGCAAGCTGACGCCAGGCCAGAATGCGCTCCGGCAGGACGTGGCCTTGCTCCGACAGTTCCTCGAGCGCATCCGCGCCCGTCGCCCACTGCCCCGTGGCTGTCTTCTTCCCGCCGGGAAGCGACATCTTGCCGAACAGAATATCACCAAGCTGTTTTGGCGATCCGAGATTGAACACCTCGCCCGCCAATTCATGAACTTCAGCCTCAAGCCGTGCCATGCCCTGAGCAAACTCGCCGGACAGGCGCGACAGGATTTGCCGGTCGATCAGGATGCCGCGCCCTTCCATCCGGTGAAGCACGGGAACCAACGGCCGCTCCAATGTCTCGTAGACCGTGGCGAGGCCCTCAGCGGCCAGACGTGGCTTCAAGAGCCGCCACAGGCGCAAGGTGACATCGGCATCTTCCGCTGCGTAGGCGGTCGCCTTGTCGATGGCGACCAGA
>JAIYEB010000258.1 GCA_027487195.1 Hyphomicrobiales bacterium
ACGCGATCATTGACGCCCATCACCTCTTCTTCGTCGATTGTGATCACGGCAGTTCGTAGTGCTGCCGCACGCGCAAGCCCGACAAGATCGGTGAGGTAGAACTCGTTCTGGGCGTTTGCCGGCGTTACCGCCTCGAGCAACGCCAGCGCATGGTCTGCCGCAAGCGCCATCAACCCGCCATTGCACAGCGTGATGGCGCGCTCGCTCGCATTGGCATCCTTGTGTTCGCGAATGGCGACTGGCGCGCCGTTCTCCATGATGACGCGGCCATACCCTGTGGGATCGCGGGCTTCGAACGCTGCGACCACAACGCTTGCACCTGTTGCCAACGGTGCGCACAGCGCCGCAAAGGTTTCGCTGCGCAGGAGTGGCGTATCGCCAAACGCGATCACGATATCGCCCTTGGCATTGGCAACGATGTCACGTGCGGCAAGAACGGCATGCGCCGTACCGCGACGTTCAGTCTGCACATGCGTCGAAAAGGCAGCACTGCCCGCAACATCCGCTCCGACCTTTGCGACATCATCGCGCCCGGGCCCGACAACGAGGGCAATGTGTGCTGAGCCTGCGCTTGCCGCAGCAGCGACCGCATGGGCCACCATGGCCCGACCCGCTACGCGATGCAGCACCTTGGGGAGCATGGATCGCATGCGCGTGCCTTCGCCTGCGGCAAGGATTATGGACGTCAGGCGGCGTTCAGTCACAGCGCATCTCCAGTTCCCTATGATCCAAGGGGTGAACCTGAACCAGGAATGAGCGAAGATAGCGCGTCCGAAGAGTGATTCGGAGGCTCGGAGCGCCATGACCAGGCTAAAAGCTGCCAGAGACCGATTGCCGGACGTTCTCGAACCCGAGACGAGCCGCATGGAGGCCCTGTGGGCTGATGTGCGCGGCCCGCTGGCGTGGGTTGTCGCGGCATTTCTCGGAATGGGTGCGGTTGTTTTTGCAACAACGACAGAGCGTGGTGATCGCCGGCTTGCTGAACTGCCGGTTGAGGTTGAAACCGTGGTGCAGCGCGGCAACGGTGAAACGCGCCTTGCAGCGCGGCGCGACGACGATCAGTTGGGAGATCGGCGCATTGCGCTCGATCGCGCACGGCTCGAACAACGCATTGCTGAGCTTGAGCGCAACGTCACGGAAGTGACGGGCTCGATTTCGCGGCCGCCGCGAGAGGTGCAGGTTGAACCGCGCGAGCCGTTACCAGTGCCCCGCGAGGGAGCGGCAGTGCCGCGTGAACTTCCCGTGGTGACAAACTCGATCACTGCTCCGGGGCGCCAGGAAACGGTTGCACCTGCGGGCGGCGTGACACTTGCCACGCGCAGTCAGTTCGGCGTTGATCTCGGGCCTGAAACCTCGCTAATGGCCGCCCGGGCGCGCTGGCAGCGTGCTGTAGAGCGGCACGGCGGCGTTATCGGGTCTTTTGAGCCCGTGATCGCAGTGCGCGAGACGGCTGAAGGCCGGATCCAGTTGCATGTCGTTGCCGGGCCACTTTCGGACCTGCAGGAGGCTGCCGTGTTGTGCGCGCGGCTGAGAAGCTCAGGCACGGCATGTGGTCCGACCTCCTATGAAGGCCAGCGCCTCGTTCAGCGCTGAAAGGTCTGAGGGACCGGTGTCTCTTGCGCAAGCGGCAGCCTGATATCGCTTGCGCTTGATCTGGCCTGCAAAACCCGTTTCCTATTTTGGGCTGCATACTCTAAACGCGCATCCATGCCGTCTGCAGCCGAAACGAAGCGCGCCTACCTGCTGCTTCTTGCCATGCCCGCGTTCTTCTCGTCGAACCTCGTCCTCGGGCGCGCCGCCGTTGAAGTTGTCGAGCCCTGGACCCTTGCCTTCTGGCGCTGGGCGCTGGCTTTCCTGATCCTCCTGCCGTTTGCAGCGCGCGACTTTCGCGCGCATGCCAGCACCTTGCTTCGAGCGGTTCCGATGCTTCTGGTGCTTGGAACGCTCGGCATGTGGATCTGCGGCGCCATTGTCTATCTCTCGTTGAAAGATACGAGCGCCACGAACGCGACGCTGATCTATACGACGTCGCCGATCTTCATCATCCTGATCGAGATGGCCTTTCGGGGCCGGGCCGCCCGCTTCAGAGAAATCATCGGGATCATCCTCAGTGTCGTAGGCGTCGGCGTCATCGTGCTGAAAGCCGATCTTGAAGCGTTGATTGCCATGCGCTTCAGCCTCGGCGATATCGGCATCCTGTTTTGTGCCCTGTGTTGGGCGGTCTATTCGGTCCTGCTCAGGCGACCGGATCTCCAGAGCGTGCCAACGCCGACCCTGTTCGCGGCCATAGCGCTTGCAGGTGTCATCACCCTGTTTCCGTTCATGTTGTGGGAAACGGCCGTTCTTGGCGGCGTGCCCGCGACGACCTCGGCCTGGACGAGCATTGTCGCGCTGGCGATCTTTCCGTCAGTTCTCGCGTTCGGGCTGTTTCAGTATGGGGTCAAGATTGTCGGGCCTGCGGTGACCGGCATTTTCATGTACCTGATGCCGCCCTACGGCGTTGCGCTCGCGGTGATGCTCCTTGGCGAAACGCTTCATGGCTATCACATCGCCGGCATGATCCTTGTGACGATCGGCGTTGCAGTCGCGACGCTGCCAGCCGCTCTTCTTGAGCG
>JAIYEB010000286.1 GCA_027487195.1 Hyphomicrobiales bacterium
CGTGCTGAAGCCGGCAAGAAGCCACTGGCCCTCAATGGTATCCTGCTGAAACAGCCCGTAGGAAACGCCCGGATTCCATGCGAGCACAAGATCGAAAAACGGCGTGATTTCAACGCGTCCGCGTTGGCCGATCACAAAAGAGAACAACAGCCAGGTCTTCACGGCCTGATCGACGATGAAGGTCGTCAGGATCGTTACAAGACCCAGCCGCGCATGCGGCCCCCAAAGCGCGAGTCGCATCGGTCTAGGCCGCGTTCACAAACGCACGATAGGCTTCAGCATCGCGCCTTGAAAGGTCTGGATACTCGGCATCGAACTCAGTTGCAGGCATCCAACGCCAGGACCGTGCGCACTTGCGCCACCCCTCGGGAACGCGCTCAGCGACGACGCTGACATCATCAACCCCATCAACCCGGAACGCTTCCGCTGGCCCTTCGCCATGGATAAGCCGCAGGCCTGAGGTGATCGCGATTTCGGACATATCAACGGATGCAATCTGCGCATGGAGCGCTTCATCACGGATATAGAGGGTTGGGAGGGCCTCAAGCGACGAGCCAATCGTTCCCGCCGCCCGCAAACCTTCGAGAGCACCCGTGATGACACGGCGCACGTCGCGCACCTGATCCCACCGCGTCGCCAGCGCGGCATTTGACCATTGCGATGGAATATCACTGAATGTCTGGAGGTGTATCGAGGCGTCGGCTTCCGAATGGCGCAAGATCCATGCTTCTTCCGTTGTGAAGACAAGGATTGGTGCAAGCCAACGCGTGACAGCGTCAAAAATCAGATCGACCACGAAAAGCGCTGCTTTCCGCTTTGGCGACGAGGCCGGCTCACAATAGAGCGTGTCCTTGCGCACATCGAAGTAAAGCGCCGACAGGTCATTGCTGATGAACGGCATCAATGTGCCGACAACATCGCGATAATCGAACCGGTCATAGGCCGCGCGGATGGTTGCATCGAGTTCATGAAGCCGGTGCAGCATCAAGCACTCGATTTCGGGCAGGTCCTCATAGGCGACCGGCTCGATGGCCTCCCCGTCACGCAAGGCGCCAAGCATCCACCTGAGCGTGTTGCGCAGCTTGCGATAGGTCTCCATCGTCGAGGTCAGGATGTTCTTGCCCAGCCTGAGATCATCGGACGCATCTGACAGGGCAACCCACAGGCGAATGATGTCTGCGCCTGAGTCCTGGATGACCGTCTGTGGCTCGACGACATTGCCAAGCGACTTCGACATCTTGCGCCCGAGCTCATCAAGCACAAAGCCGTGTGTGAGCACGATGTCGTAGGGCGCGCGTCCGCGCGTGCCGCAGCTTTCAAGCAAGGAGGAGTGAAACCAGCCGCGATGCTGGTCGGATCCCTCAAGATACATCACACGATCGCGACCGCCATCAATGACCCTGTGCGTCTTGAGATCCGGCCGCTTTTCCAGCGTGAAGGCGTGGGTTGAACCAGAATCAAACCAGACATCGAGAATGTCTTCGACCTTGACCCAAGGCTCGCCAGCGCGCGCACCAAGAAAGCGCTCCCGCGCGCCATCAACGTACCAGGCATCAGCGCCTTCAGCTTCAAATGCAGCAAAGATCGCCGCATCAACAGCCGGGTCATCCAGGATTTCAACCTGCCCTGCCCCAAGCTCCTTGACGAACACCGCAATCGGCACGCCCCATGCGCGCTGCCGCGACACCACCCAGTCTGGCCGGTTCGCGATCATGCCGTTGATGCGGTTTTCGCCGCTCGCAGGCACCCAACGCGTCTTGCCAATCGCTTCAAGCGCAGTTTCGCGCAACGTGCGGTTGTTCTCACCGAACGGCTTGTCCATGGCGATGAACCACTGCGGGGTATTCCGGAAGATCACGGGCTTCTTCGAGCGCCACGAGTGAGGGTACTCGTGCTTCAAACGTCCGCGAGCGATCAGGCCATTTGCTGCGGCGAGCGCCTTGATGACCGTATCGTTGGCGTCGCCCTTGGCGCCCTTGTCCGTGATGACGCGCTTTCCCTCAAAGCCGTGGGCATCGCTGGTGTAAAAGCCATCCGCATCGACCGTGTAGGGGATCGCCGTGTCAATGCCACGGCGATTGAGGGCCGCCTGGTTTGCCATCCAGACATCAAAGTCTTCGCGGCCATGGCCGGGCGCAGTGTGCACAAAACCGGTGCCGGTATCGTCTGACACATGATCGCCATCGAGGAGTGGCACAACAAAACCGTAGCCTGGATGAAACTGCGCGAGCGGGTGGCTGGATGTTGCCTCACCCAGCATCGCTGCCGTCACATCCAGCCGCTTTTCAAAGGCCACAACCTTGGCCTTGGCCATGACGTCGCCGACGAGTTTCTCGGCAACGATCAACCGGTCGCCGACCCGCGCCCAGTTCGTTTCAGCCGCTTCCGTGACCTGATAGAGCGCATACGCAATCCGATTGCCGAACGAAATCGCGCGGTTACCGGGCATCGTCCAGGGAGTCGTCGTGTAGATGACGATCTTTGCGCCTTCGAGAGCAGACACACCGTGAACCGGAAACGTGGCCCAGATCGTGTCAGACTCATAGGTCTCGTACTCGACCTCGGCCTCGGCAAGTGCAGTTCGCTCGACAACCGACCACATGACCGGCTTCGAACCACGGTACAGGAGCCCGTTTCGTGCAAACGATACGATTTCCCGGGCGATTTGGGCCTCGGCGCCAAATGACATGGTGAGGTAAGGATCGTCCCAATCGCCGACAACGCCGAGGCGCTTGAACTCGCGGCGCTGTTCGTTGACCCAATGCTCGGCGTAGCGGCGGCATTCCTGCCGGAAATCAACAACCGGGACCGCGTCCTTGTTGCGACCCTTGGCGCGATACTCTTCCTCGATCTTCCATTCAATCGGCAGACCGTGACAATCCCAGCCCGGGACATAGTTGGAATCAAAGCCCGCCATCTGTTGCGAGCGCACAACCATGTCCTTCAAAACCTTGTTCAGCGCGTGGCCGACATGGATTTTGCCATTGGCATAGGGAGGGCCATCATGGAGCAGGAACTTCGGCCGCCCGGCGGATGCTGCCCTCAGGCGCTGATACAGATCTGACCAGCGCTCAAGGATCTGCGGCTCGCGCACGGGCAAACCGGCACGCATCGGGAACTTTGTCTCTGGCAGGAACAGGGACTTGGAATAGTCGATATCGGTCATGTCAATCGCAGAGGTCTTTTGAGGGCGGGAGGGTTGAAGACAAGGAACCCGGCCCGGAGCGCACGACGATCAAACGCCCGCAGCTCAGTGGCCGGGGCAGGTAATTCGCCAGGTCAGTTGCGACGTCTGTAACCCAGAACTCATGGCGCGCGTGTAGCAGGCCATGCGGTGCAAGGGAAGCGCATCATGCAGATCGGGACCATAAACTCCGGCCTCGCCCTGTATTGACGCACACCAACGCGACGCATAGGCGTGGCTGATGCGGGTCCTTTTGATTGATAACTACGACAGCTTCACCTTCAATCTCGTGCACGAGCTCGGGATTGCAGGCGCGTCTGTGGAAGTTGTGCGCAATGACAAGATCCGCGTTGAGGACATTGCGTCTGACAAGCCGCAGGCCATCGTGATTTCGCCCGGGCCTTCAACACCCAACGAAGCAGGCATTTCGCTTGAGATTGTCGAGCGCCTGTCGGACCGGGTGCCGATCATGGGTGTCTGTCTTGGGCACCAGACCATCGGGCAGGCCTTTGGCGGCACGGTTGTGCGCGCACCAAAGCCCGTGCACGGCAAAACAAGCCGGATTGACCATGAGGGCCGCGGCCTGTTTCGCGGTCTCAACGGCCCATTCGAGGCGACCCGTTATCACTCCCTCGTCGTCGAGCGCACAACGCTTCCGGGTGAACTTGAAATCACTGCCGAGGCTGATGGGCTGATCATGGGCCTGTCGCACCGCACGCGGCCTGTTCACGGTGTTCAATTCCATCCAGAATCCATTGCTTCCCAGAACGGACAGCGCATCATCATGACCTTTCTCGAACTTGCAAAAGCATTTCACGGAGCACGCGCGTGAGCGCCGGGACTGATCTGAAGCCGTTTGTTGCCGAGGTTGCCGCCGGGCGGGCGCTGACACGCGAACAGGCGCGGGCTGCGTTCGACGTGATCATGTCCGGCGAAGCCACACCCTCGCAGATCGGTGGCTTCCTCATGGCGCTGCGCGTGCGCGGCGAAACCATTGCGGAAATCACAGGTGCGGTTGAAGTGATGCGGGCGAAGATGATCCGCGTCGCCGCGCCGGTTGGCGCTGTTGATATTGTCGGCACTGGCGGCGATGGATCAGGCTCGCTCAACATCTCGACGGCTGCAGCCTTTGTTGCTGCCGGCGCAGGCGCAAAGGTCGCAAAGCATGGCAACCGCGCGCTGTCATCGCGCTCAGGTGCAGCCGATACGCTGGCGGCCCTAGGCGTGCGGATCGACGCATCGCCGCATCGCATTGGCGAATGCATTGCTGATGCCGGCATCGGGTTCATGTTTGCACCGGCCCATCACAGCGCCATGAAACATGTCGGCGCCACGCGCGTTGAACTTGGCACGCGCACGATTTTCAATCTGCTCGGACCCCTGTCAAACCCCGCAGGCGTGACCCGGCAAATGGTCGGGGTATTTGCCGACACATGGATCGAACCTCTGGCGCAGGTCCTTGGCGATCTCGGTGCGGAACATGTCTGGGTCGTGCACGGCAGTGACGGGCTCGATGAAATCACGGTCACAGGCCCAACGCGCGTTGCCGAATGGGCCAACGGTCGCGTGTCAACATTTAGCGTATCTCCGGGAGATGTCGGCCTTTCGACCCATCCCAAAGGAGCGCTTGCAGGCGGGGACGCAGCCTCAAACGCCACAGCCCTTGTAGCGCTCCTAGAGGGCGCGACCGGAGCCTATCGCGATGCGGTGTTGATGAATGCCGGCGCAGGGCTGGTCGTCTCAGGCCTTGCTGCGACGCTGTCCGATGGCGTTGCCATGGCGGCTGATGCCATCAGCTCCGGCCGTGCGCGCGCTGCGTTGCGAAGGCTTGTCGCCTTGTCGAACGAGGCTTGAGCGCATGTCGGACATTCTTGCCAAGATTGAAATCTATAAGCGCGAGGAGATTGTGCGGGCCAAATCCCTGGTTCCACTCCCGATCCTTGAGCAACATGCTTTGGTTGCGCCGCCGGTACGCGCCTTTCTCGGTGCGTTGGAGGCCAAGCGCCGCAACGGCCAACACGGGCTGATTGCCGAGATCAAGAAGGCGTCTCCATCCAAAGGGCTGATCCGCGCTGATTTCGATCCGCCTGCGCTTGCACGCGCCTATGAGGCTGGCGGCGCTGCGTGCCTGTCGATCCTGACCGATCAGCCTTCGTTCCAGGGCTCGCCCGAGTATCTCAAGGCAGCGCGCGCCGCGGTCTCGCTCCCGGTTCTGCGCAAGGACTTTCTCTACGACACCTATCAGGTGGTCGAGGCCCGCGCTTGGGGCGCTGATTGCATCCTCGTGATCATGGCGGCCGTCGATGACGCGCTTGCAGCCGATCTTGTGGCTGCAGCCCATCAGTATGGGATGGACGCGCTGATTGAGGTCCACGACAAGCCCGAACTCGACAGGGCGCTCAGGCTCCCCGCCCGAATGATTGGCATCAACAATCGCGATCTCAGAAGTTTCGTGACCGATTTGTCCGTTTCGGAGACGTTGGCACCTCATATCCCCGCTGATCGGCTCGTCATTGCCGAAAGCGGCATCTTCACATCAGCCGACCTCAAGCGGATGGCGCTCGCGGGCATCACAACGTCCTTGATCGGCGAAAGCCTGATGCGCCAGCCCGATGTCGAGGCGGCAACGCGCACGCTTCTTCTTCCCTTGCCGATTGAGGCCCATGCATGACCCTGACGCACATCGACGCCAAGGGCGAGGCCCACATGGTGGATGTCTCCGACAAGGAAGACACATCGCGGATCGCAGTGGCGAGCGGGCGCATCGTCATGCAGCCCGAGACCCTCGCATTGATCCTCGCGGGCGACGCAAAGAAGGGCGATGTTCTTGGAACGGCGCGGATCGCCGGGATCATGGCTGCAAAGCGCACACATGAGCTGATCCCGCTTTGCCATCCGCTCCTTCTGACAAAGGTCACGGTTGAGCTTAGTCCCGATGCCGCTCTGCCCGGCATCAATGTCCGGGCAACCGTGAAGGTTCGCGGGCAGACCGGTGTTGAAATGGAGGCGCTGACCGCCGTTTCCGTTGCATGCCTGACCGTCTACGACATGGTCAAGGCGGCCGACCGGGGCATGCACATTGAAGCGATCCGCCTGATCGAAAAGGATGGCGGCAAGTCCGGCCGTTTCGTGGCCCAAACCCCATGATCAGCGTTGCCGAGGCGCGTGCGCTCGTTCTGGCCGGCGCTGTGCCGGTTGGAAGCGAACGCATTGCGCTCTCAAGTGCTGCTGACCGGGTGCTTGCAACCGACGTGGTTGCCTCTTTTGACCAACCGCCCTTCCCGACCACAGCGATGGATGGCTACGCTTTTCGCGCTGGCGAGCGCGCCTACGCCATTGCTGGAACATCACGGGCCGGGGAGCCGTTTGCAGGCTCGCTCCGTCCGGATCAGGCCTTGCGGGTCTTTACCGGCGCTCAGCTGCCGGAGGGCTTTGATGCCATCATCCCGCAAGAGGACGCCACATTCGATGGCAACGGACAACTCCTTCCCGGCGACGTAAAAACCGGGCGCCATCTCAGACGCGCCGGGCTCGACTTTGCGCGCGGTGCCACCATTCTGAGCCGTGCCACAAGGCTGAATGCGCGGGCGCTCGCGCTTGCGGCTGCCGCGAACACCTGTGTTGTTGACGTGGTACGAAGGCCAAGGGTTGGCCTGCTCGCGACGGGCGATGAGCTTGTCCCCGTCGGGGTTGGCCTTCGCACCGGCGAAATCGTCGCCTCCTCGATCCACGCGGTTGCCGGACTGGTTTCTTCGGCGGGGGCTGAGCCGGTTCATCTGGGGATTGCGCGCGATACGCCGGAAGATCTCGAACGCCGCCTCACCGCTGCATGCCGCAGCGACCTTGATATCCTTGTCACGCTTGGCGGGGTCTCCGTTGGCGACCACGACCACGTCAAGCCAGCGCTGGCAGCGCAAGGCATGACGCCGGGGTTTTGGAAGATTGCCATGCGCCCTGGGAAA